>CATYHY010000033.1 GCA_958407085.1 uncultured Collinsella sp.
CTGAGGTCATCAACACCTATAACGAACACGACCTCGCCCGGATTCTACGCGTCTACGGCGAAGAGAAGTTTGCCTCGCAGATCGCGCGCGAGATCGTGCGCCGCCGCGAGCAAGAACCGATCGAAACCACCGGCCAATTTGTCGAGATCATCAAGGCGGGTATCCCGGCTGCCGCTCGTCGGCATGGTGGACACCCGGCCAAGAAAAGTTTCCAGGCCATTCGCATCGAGGTCAATCACGAGCTCGATGTGCTCGAACGAGGGCTTGATGCCGCCACCAGGTGGCTCAACCCGGGCGGACGTATCTGCGTCATCTCGTATCACTCGCTCGAGGACCGTATCGTAAAGAACCACTTTAAGGAGATGAGCCAGGGGTGCACGTGTCCGCCGGAGATTCCGGTGTGCGTGTGCGGCAACGTGCCGATACTCAAGGTCATCACCCGCAAACCCTTGGTTGCCCAGCCTGATGAGGTTGAGCGCAACCCTCGGGCGAGATCAGCCAAAATCCGCGTGGCGCAGCGTCTGTAGACGCGACCGCGCGATATTGGACCTCCCGCTCGCACCATAAACGAAGCTTAAACACACTACCAACGTACTCGGGATGGGAGGCGGCATATCATGGGCTACAACACTTCAAGCGCAGCACTCGCCTATGATATGAACGCCATGCCCGCCTATCGTGAGACGCCGCAGGCCCCCGTTGCTCCCCGTGAGCAGCGCGCGCCGCGCTTTGATGTCTACACGGGCGCGGGCCGTCAGGCAAACCAGGTGGTAAGCCCGGTTTTCATGAGCGTTCTTAAAACGTTTTGCATCATTGCGGCCATCTTCATGACGATCGGCGTCGCCCGCGTGGCGCTCGCCGGCGTTACGGCCCAGGTGCTCAACAGCAACGCCGAGCTTACCAACACGCTCGAAAAGGCGACCGATGAGAGCTCCGACCTGGAGGTCATGCATTCGGTCTATGGCGCCGACACGCGCATTCGCGACCTTGCGGGCGCTTATGGCATGGTGGAGCCCAGCGAGAGCGTTACACTTGATTTTTCGCAGGATGCAGCCGCGGGCGCCAACGCGACCGCGACCGCTCAGTAGCAAGACGGTAGCTGAGTATGACAAATGACTATCGCCGCGGTTCCGATGGGGGCCGCGGTTCTGGACGTCCCTCGTCGCGGGGACGTTCTGGTTATCAAGGAACGGGTCGGCAATCTTACAACGCCGGGCAGTCCCGTGGCAACGACCCGGCGTCGCGACTTCGCGGCTCGGGCGGCCCTCAAGTGCATAACACCAGGTCGCGCAAGAGTTCGTCGACCGAATGGCTCACAGGCGCGCCTCTGCCTCGCCGCAAAGCCGTCATGGGCTTCATTGGGCTTGGCTTGGGCTTGGGCGTCTTTCGCCTTGCCGACTATCAAATTGTCGAAGCCGATAAACTGCGCGAGCGTGCCGATGCGCGCCGCCTGCTTGCGCAGACCCTCTATGCCAAACGCGGCACCATCTACGACCGCAACGGCAACGTGTTGGCGTCGTCGGTCGAATGTCGCAACATCGCCGTGAACCCGCAGCTTGTCGAGGATGTTGACAAGACGGTGTCGGCGCTGGTCAAGGCAACTGGAATCGATAAAAAGACCTGCCGCAAGCTCGTCGAGTCCGATGGAACCTGGGTGTATATCAAGCGCCAGGTGGACGAAGACGATGTTGCGGCGCTGGAGAAGAAGAACCTGCCCGGCGTGCTTTTTGAGCAGGCCATGAAGCGTGTATATCCATACGGCAATCTGGCATCGCAGGTGCTGGGTGTAGTGAATGTAGATAACGACGGCTTGACGGGTCTCGAAAAGCAATACAACAAGCTTCTGACCGGCACGAACGGTTCTCTCGTACGCGAGCGCGCGAGGGACGGCAGCTATATCGCGGGCGGTGCCTATAAAAAGGTGGCTGCGGTCGACGGCGTTGATATCGTGACGACGCTCGACGTCAATATCCAGCGTGCGGCCGAGGATGCCCTGGCAGAGGCAGTTGAGAAGACTAAGGCCAAGAACGGCTCGGCGCTGGTCACCGATCCTACGACAGGCGAGATCTTGGCAGCCTGCTCGTATCCGACTTACGACCAGACCGATCTGGAAAACGCCAAGACCGAGGATATGAACTTGCGCCTGGTCACCGACGCCTACGAGCCCGGCTCGGTTTTTAAGACGCTCGTGGCGGGCGCCGGCTTCGACTTGGGCGTCGTGCGATCGAGTACGTCGTTTGAGGTGCCGGCGAGCATCAAGGTGGGCGACGATACCGTCACCGATGCCGACAAGCGCGACTACGCCATGACCATGGATGTGCGCGAGATGATGCGCCGTTCGTCCAACGTGGGCTTTGTCCTGGTGGGGCGCAAGATCGGTGCCGACGACTTTGCCGCCTATGTGGACAAGTGGGGCATCGGTCACAGCTCTGGTGTAGATTTTCCGGGCGAGAGCCTGGGTATCGTCAAGGAGCGTGACCAGTATGACGGCGCCACGCTGGGCTCGATGAGCTTTGGACAGGCACTGTCCGTCTCGCCGATTGAGATCGCACGTGCCGTGGGCGGCATCGCCAACGGCGGCGTGATGATGACACCGCACTTCTATAAGTCCAGCAAAGGCGACGAGAAAGACTGGGGCGAAGGCGAGCGCGCGATTTCTGAGGATGCTGCATCCCAGGTGACATCGTGCATGCAGACGGTCGTGTCCGAGGGAACGGGCGTTGGCGGCGCGGTTGACGGCTATGACGTGGCGGGTAAGACCGGTACGGCCGAACGTGCCGACGAGAACGGCGGCTACCTCAAGGAGAACTACATGTCGTCCTTTATGGGCTTTGCACCGGCACAATCGCCCAAGGTGCTGTGCTATATCACGCTCGACGGAACGCCGAGCGGCTCAGATGCCGCTGCGGTGCCGTTCCAGTCCATTATGGCCAACGCGCTCGACGTGCTGGGTATCCCGCGCACGAGGTAGGGGGTTACAATCTTGAGCGTGGTCTGCCGTTTGATCTGAAGGGTGTTCACATGCCCTGCACCACGCGCGCATGGCACTGGGATACAATACGCCGATAGCATTATTAGGTTTACAGGGGAGCTGCAATGATAGAGATCGCCGTCAACAACCTCGCGGCCGCAACAGGGGCCCGAACCGTGACGGGAGAAGCCGATCGGGTATGCCGCGGGTGCGTTATCGACTCGCGCCAGGTCGAGGAAGGGACGATTTTCGTCGCCTTTCCCGGTGAAAACGTCGACGGCAATGATTTTGCTTCCCGTGCCGTCCAGTCGGGTGCCGGCGCCGTCGTGATGACGCGTGAGCCCGAGGCCGAGCTGGTCTCGCTGGCGCAGGACAAGGGCTGTGCCATCTTGCTGACCGATGATCCCGAGGAGTTTCTGCTGCGTTTGGCGCACGCGTACCGTCTGGAGCTTGGCTGCCTGGTCGTTGGCATTACCGGTTCCATCGGCAAGACGACGACCAAGGACGTGCTCGCCGCTGTGCTCGCCAAGCGCTATCGTGTCTGGGCCACCAGGGGCAATTTCAATAACCTGATCGGCATGCCGCTCACGGTGCTTTCCGCTCCGGCCGATACCGAGGTCCTGGTGCTCGAGATGGGCATGAACCATTTCCACGAGATTGAGCGCCTGTCCCAGTCCGCCAATCCCAACCTTGCCATCGTGAGCAAGATCGGCACCTCTCATATCGGCATTTTGGGTAGCCGCGAGAATATCGCCCGCGCTAAGGCCGAGATTGTCCAGGGTATGTGCGCCGCTGGCGACTTCTTGCCGCTGCTGGTTTTGGGCGGCGAGGACGACTTTACACCGTTCATTCGCGATACGTTCGCCCAGCCTGCTGGTATCGACGTGATGCTGGCCGGCGTCTCGGACGATGATGAGGTCCGTGCCCGCGACGTTCGTGTTGATGACGAGGGCCGTCCGGTCTTTACGCTCGATTTTGGCCAGGGTGAGACGATCGATACCATGCTTGCCATCCCCGGCGTGCAGTCCGTTCCTAATGCCGTTAAGGCCGCCGCGGTTGCCTATCGCTTGGGCGTGACGCCCGAGCAGATCGATGCTGCCTTTAGGGGCCTCACGATCACCGGTCACCGCCAGGAGATCAAGCGCGCCAAGAGCGGTGCACGCATCGTCGATGACTCCTATAACGCCAGTGCCGAATCGATGGCTGCTGGCCTCGATCTGCTGTGCTCGCTTTCGTGCACGGGGTCTCGCATGGCTATCCTGGGCGAGATGGGCGAGATGGGCGATGAGGCTCCTCGCATGCATGAGCTCGTGGGCGCCTATGCCGCCGCCAAGAAGCTCGACATGCTGGCGTGCGTGGGTGGTGAGCTGGCCCAGCTTATGGCCGATGCCGCGCGCATGATGGGTATGGACGAGGACCGCATCCAGGTGTTCTCCGATTATCAGCAGGTGCTCGACCGCATGGGCGGCGCGCTTGAAAAACATGATGTTGTACTGGTCAAGGGTTCCCGCTTTGTTGAGCTCGACCGCTTTGTGGAAGGTGTGTGCTAGCCCATGTTCGGCAATCCCTCGTATCCTACGTATCAGGCCTTTTTGGGACTTGGCATCGCTGCCGCCATTGCGCTGCTGCTTATGCCGTGGTGGATTAAGCTGCTGAAGGTCGAGGGTATCGGCCAACAGGTCCGAGCCGACGGCCCCAAGCGTCATTTGATTAAGCAGGGTACGCCGACCATGGGTGGCGTCATCATCCTTGTCGCGATATCGCTGACCTGCCTGCTGATGGGCAAGCTCACCACCGAGCTCGTGCTCGTGCTGCTCGCCACGCTGGCGACCGGCGTGCTGGGCCTGATCGACGACCTGACCTCCGTTACGCATGGGCGCTCGCTCGGTCTGACGCCTCATGCCAAGATGATCGGCCTAACCATTATCTGTGTCACCTTTACGGTACTTGCCGTTAACTGGTGCGGCGTCGCCCCCGAGATTCGTTTTCCCGGCGGCCTGACGATTGACCTTGGCGTGCTTTCGACCACCATCTGCGGCCTTTCGTTCCCGTGGCTCTACATTGTCTTTTGCTGGCTGATGATCGCCGGTCTTTCTAATGCCGTGAACCTGACCGATGGCCTTGACGGTCTTGCTGGCGGCACCTCCATGATTGCCATGCTCGCCATGGCTGCCATGGCGTTTTTGCACGGAGACGTGAACCTGTCCATCTTCTGCACCGCGTGTGCCGGTGCCTGCTTGGGCTTTCTGTGGTTCAACTGCTATCCGGCGAGCATCTTTATGGGCGATACCGGCTCGCTTGCCCTAGGCGCCGCGTTTGCCTGCACGTCCATCATGACCAACACCGAGGTCGTCTCCCTCATCATCGGCGGCCTGTTTATCGTTGAGACCCTGTCGGTCATGATTCAGGTTGTCTACTTCCACTTTACGCACAAGCGCGTCTTCCTTATGGCGCCCATCCATCATCATTTCGAAAAGAAGGGCTGGGCCGAGACCAAGGTCGTCATCCGTTTTTGGATTATCGCTGCTGCCTTTGGTGCCGTTGGCCTTGCCCTGTTCTTCCAGTTGGGATAGTGGTCTTTCATGCCTCTTGCTGATGTCTTTAGCCTGCTCGTTTTGGGTCAGGGCAAATCCGGTCTCGATGTCGCCCGCTGGGCGCTGGCACATCCCGAGCGCGTAAGTGCCGTTACCGTGTATGGCGGTGGCACCTCTGAGCCCAATGACGCCACGCGTGCGCTCGAGGCTGCTGGTGCGTCGTTTGTCTATGGGACCGAACAGGTCGAGGGCGCCTATGACGTATGCGTGACGTGCCCGGGCATCTCGGAGTTCTCGGGCTTCTTTAAGGCCGGGCGCGAGCATGCCGCCCAGATTATGGGTGAGCCCGAGTTTGCCTATCGCCTGTCGCCCGATAACTGGATTGCCATCACGGGCACCAACGGCAAGACGACCACCACGTCGCTGACTGATTATCTGCTTAAGGCTGCCGGCGAGGCCAGCGTTGCTGTCGGCAACATCGGCGAGCCGCCGGTCAACGAGATTGACGGCCGAGCCCACAACGAGTGGTTTGTGGCTGAGCTCTCGAGCTATCAGATTGCTACGACAACCGAGCTCCACCCCCGCGTGGCGGTGCTGCTCAACATCACTCCCGACCACTTGGGCTGGCATAAGAGCCATAAGAACTACGCGCTTGCCAAGATCAAACTGTTTGACAATATGGTCGATGACGATCTGGCGGTTGTCGACGTCGAAGACGCCGGCATTCACGAGTTCGATGAGTACATCTACACGCCGGGTCGTCGCATCTGCAAGGTTGCCTTTGACGAGCCCGAGGGCGAGGATGCCGCCTTTGTGCGCGACGGCAAGATGGTCGTGCGCCTGAAGGGCGTCGAGACCCCGCTCATCGCTACATCCGAGCTCAAGATCTCGGGCCATCACAATGTTATCAATGCCCTGTGCGCCGCCACGGCTGCCTTGGCGGTCGGTGCCGATGTCGATGGTGTCTGCCGCGGTCTTGCCTCGTTCCAGCCGCTCGAGCACCGCGTGGAGCCGTGTGGCGAGATTGACGGCGTGCGCTACGTCAACGATTCCAAGGCGACCAACACCGATGCGGTCGAGAAGGCACTGACGGCATTTCCCGATGACGACGTGATCTTGCTGCTCGGCGGCCACGATAAGGGCACGCCGCTCACGGACTTCGCGCGCGTCGTTATGGACAACGTGCGCTCGGTCGTCTGCTTTGGCGATGCGCGCGAGCGCTTCACCGCCGCTATGGACGAGGCCGATGTCGATGGCGATGTGGATATCGCTCAGGCGGATGACCTGCGCGACGCCGTGGACGTTGCCCGTTCGCTGTCGAGCCGTGGCGATGTGATCTTACTTTCTCCTGCCTGCTCTTCGTTCGATGAGTTCTCGGGCTATGAGGAGCGCGGCCGCGTGTTTAAGGACTACGTGGCCCAGCTTGCCGCTGCAGCGAAATCACAAATGGAATAGGGGTTGCGGTGAGAGAGGAGAGCCCCCGACAAGGTATGAGGAGGCCCGACTCGGACCGTGCTTCCTCACGTCGTATCACACCGCGTTCCAGCCGCGGCGGGCAGTCGTTTAGCGAACGCTATATTGCCGGCGTTCCCGCCCGTATCATGCGCCCCCGTTTGATATTCATGGCCTGCTTGTTTACCTTGGTATGCTTTGGCCTGCTGATGGTGTACTCGGCGTCTTCGGTCGAGGCGCTGCACGAGAATGGCTCGGCGACGTTTTTTCTGGGTCGACAGGCCGCGTTTGCCGTGGTCGGTGTTCTGGCGCTGATTGCCATCGTGCGCGTTTTGCCGGACAGCTGGTTTGGGGAGGATGTGCTCAGGATCTTCCTTATCGGCATGATAGGGCTACTGCTTCTGGTGTTCTTGGTGGGCAGCGGCAGCCGTGGCGCCACGCGCTGGCTTAACATCGCCGGTATTCAGTTCCAGCCTTCCGAGTTTTTAAAGCCATTTGCCATTGCGTATTCGGCCATCATGCTTGATCGCTTCTTTTCGCCCGGTGGCAACATCAACGAATTCCTTCGCAAGATGGGCATCTACCTGGGCATTTCGCTCTTTCTGATCTTTATCCAGCCCGATTTCGGTACTGTCCTGATCATCCTGTTGACCCTCATGTGCATGGCGTTGTTTGCGGGTCTCGACCCCAGATTTATCATCGGCGTGCTAATCTTCGGCATTCTCGTGATCGTGATTGCGCTTGTCGCAGAGCCGTACCGTATGGTGCGTATTCAGGTTGCCTTGAACCCTTGGGCCGACGAGTATGGTGACGGCTATCAGGCCACGCTTGCCATCATGGCCTTTGCCTCGGGCGGTCTGTTCGGCCGTGGCATCGGCAACTCAACCATGAAGTACTCGTATCTGCCCGAGGCGCACAATGACTACATCCTGGCCATCATTGGCGAGGAAGTCGGTTTTGTCGGAACCGTGCTGTTCTTCTTGGTGTTTGCGATGCTGATCTACTCGGCGTTTCGCATTGCCGAGCAGGCGACCGATCGCCGGGGCGCGCTTATGGCGTCTGGCTCCGCGGTCATTCTCGCAGTGCAGTTTTTGATTAACGCGCTGGGCATCCTCAACGTGTTTCCCATGACGGGCAAACCGTTGCCGTTTATTAGCTACGGCGGTTCGTCGATTATTGTGTCGCTTATGCTTGCCGGGTTGATCCTGCGCGTTTCGTACGAGAGCGCCCGCCGCGATGAGTATGACCGCCGCCGTGAGAGCTTTGCCGTTATGGACGAGAGCACCGCCGGCGTAGCCCATGTGCGCGGTGAACGACCTTCGCGTAGCGGCTTTACCGTTCTGGATGGTTCTGCATCCGAGCCGGCAGCTCGTCCACGCCCGCGAATGGCTCCGCAAGGTCGTCCGCAGCGCCCCAGCCCTCGCAACGCGGGCGGCGGATATAATCGAATCGATTTGAACTCGGACCCGTCGGCGCGTCTGCGTACCGACGACCAGGGACCGCGTGTACGAAGGGACTACCATGACCGATAAAATGACCGTTGCTATTGCAGCCGGCGGCACGGCAGGACACATCAACCCCGCGCTCGCCTTGGCCGAAGAACTGCGTGACCGTGGCCACCACGTTGTGTTCGTGGGCCAGTCGCGCAAGCTCGAGGGTCGTCTGGTCCCCGAGGCTGGGTTTGATTTTGTGCCCATTACGGTCACGGGCTTCGACCGCTCCCGTCCTTGGACGGCGCTGACCTCGCTGTGGCGTGTCAACAAGGCCAAACGTGCGCTCGCCAGTCATTTCTCAAAGGTCGGCAAGCCCGATGCCGCCATTGGTTTTGGTGCCTATGTCGAGGTTCCGCTGCTGGGGTGGTGCAAGGGCGCGGGCGTTCCGTATCTGCTGCATGAGCAGAACTCTGTTCCGGGCCTGGCCAACAAGATGATGAACTCCCACGCCGCCCGCGTGTGCATCTCGGTGCCGGCAGCGCGTTCGGTCTTTGAGCGCGAAGGTGACCCTGGCCACGTGCTCATGACCGGCAACCCCGTACGTCGCTCGGTGATCGAGGGCGATCGCGCTCGCGGCCGCAAGGCACTTGGCGTTCCCGAGGACGCTACGCTGCTGCTCGTCTTTGGCGGTTCACTTGGCGCCCAGCACCTCAATGAGCGCGTGGTTTCGCTCAAAAACGAGCTGCTTTCGCGCAAGAACCTCTATGTGTTGCATTCGACGGGTGCCGACGGCTTTGAGGAGACCGAGCGCGCTTTGGCGCTGACGCCCGAGGAGGCGAAGTGTTACCGCGTCCAGCCTTACATCGACAACATGGGCGATATGCTGGCTGCTGCCGATTTGGTGCTCTCGCGTTCGGGCGCATCGAGCGTGGCCGAGATCGCTGCACTCGCCGTGCCTTCGGTGCTCGTGCCGTACCCGCACGCCACGGCCGATCACCAAACCACCAATGCCCGTTATCTGGTCGACGCCGGGGCCGGCGTGCTCTGCGCCGATGCCGATATCGACGGTTCTGCCTTTGCCGATGAACTGCTGCACCTGGTCGATGACGCGGCGGCGCGCGACGCCATGCGTCAGGCGGCGCGTGGTCTGGCTCAGGATAGGGCCGCCGCTCTTCTGGCGGATGCGGTAGAGGGTTTGCGTTAGTTAGACGGGATATCGTCGGTCGCCCTCGCGCTGATGCGGTAGGTGCGGTACAGTTAACGGGTTACAGGCAGTGTTTACGCAAGGAGTACACGAGCACATGGCTGATTCCCAGACTGCAACCTCCGCGCCCGAGTTTAAGAGCGCCCACTTTATCGGTATCGGCGGCGCCGGCATGAGCGGCATCGCCCTCGTTCTGCACGAGCGCGGTTATGCCGTTACCGGCTCCGACCTTAAGACGTCACGCTATATCCGCCAGCTTACCCGCGCTGGTGTGAAGGTACATGTGGGCCATGAGGCCGCCACGATCGACGAGGTCAAGCCCGACGTGGTTGTTGTCTCCACCGCTATTCCGGAGTCCAACCCTGAACTCGTGCGCGCTCGCGAGCTTGGTATTCCCGTGTGGCCCCGTGCCAAGATGCTCTCTGCTTTGGGCCACGGCTACACCACCGTCGCTGTTGCCGGCACGCATGGCAAGACCACCACGTCTTCGATGTGCGCCACCATGCTCGACCGCATGGGTCTGGATCCGAGCTTCTTGATCGGTGGCATCGTCGAGGGCTATGACACGAACGGCAAGAACGGCTCGGGCGACTACTTTGTCGCCGAGGCCGACGAGTCCGACAGCTCCTTCCTGTTCCTGAACCCCAACGTGGTCATCGTGACCAACGTCGAGGCCGACCACCTCGATCACTACTCGGGTATCGAGGAGATCGAGGCAACTTTCGCCAAATTCATGAGCCTGGTGGGCGAGGACGGCACCGTCATCGTCTGCGGTGAGGACCCGCATCTGGTCGAGCTCGCCAAGTCGACGGGTCGTCACGTGCTTTCCTACGGCTTTGCCGAGAGCAACGACATCGTCTGCATGCACCCGGATGTCAAGGGCATCCAGAGCGATTTTATCGTTCGCTTTGAGGACGGCACTGAGCACGCTGTGGAGATCAAGAGCAATCCCGGTCGCCACAACATGCTCAACGCCACGGCGGTGCTCACCGTCGCCCATGTCCTGGGCCTTGACATCGACGCCGCCGCCAAGGCGCTCTCGAGCTTTGAGGGCGTCCGCCGTCGCTTTACCCACGTGGGCGATATCGATGGCATCACCGTGGTCGATGATTACGGCCATCACCCCACCGAGATCAAGGCGACGCTTGCTGCTGCTTCGTCGCTGGGCTACAAGCACGTCGACGTCGTGTTCCAGCCGCACCGCTATTCGCGCCTGCAGGCCCTGTGCGACGACTTTGCCGATGCATTTGCCAATGCCGATAAACTGCTGCTGATTGATGTGTTCTCGGCTGGCGAGATGCCCATTCCGGGTGTCACCTCTAAGATGCTCGCCGATACCGTGCGCGCCAAGCATCCTGGCAAGGAGGTCGTGTACTGCTCCAGCCGTCTTGAGCTCAATCAGGAGCTCGAGCAGATGGTGGGCGAGGGCGACCTGCTGCTCACTATGGGTGCCGGTGACGTTACGACCGTCGGTCCCGAGTTCATTGAGTATCTGACTGCCAAGAAAGACGCTTAAGTCTAATGGGTCTGTTTAACGCCGTCATGGCGCTCTCGGGCATGATCGACACGGATGTGATCGAGGACGAGCGCCTTGCGCGTCATACGAGCTATCGTATCGGCGGCAAGGCCGACCTCTTTGTGACGTGCCATAGCTATCATGCCCTTCGCCGCGCCGTGGCGGTGCTCGATCGCGAGCAGGTGCCGTGGGTCATCATCGGCAAGGGCTCCAATCTGCTGGTTGCCGATGGCGGTTATCGCGGTGCCGTCATTTCGCTCGGACGTGAGTTTCAGCGCACGGTTGTTGCCGATGACGGTTGTACGCTGACGGTCGGTGCGGGCGTGATGTTTGCGCGCCTGGTCAACGATGCCCTGTCGCGTAGCCTCTCGGGCCTTGAGTTTGCCGTTGGCATTCCTGGTTCGGTCGGCGGTGCGATATCTATGAATGCAGGCACACGGACCGAGTGGATTGGCTCGCTGGTTGAGGATGTCGTAACGTTTGACCCGGCATCCGGTATCAAGCATTATGCGGGGTCCGAGATCACTTGGGGCTACCGCGAATGTAGCCTTCCCCGCAATGAGATCATCCTCGAGTGCGTGCTCAAGCTTAAACCGGCGCCCAAGGCCGACATTCGCGAGCGCATGGAGCGGTACCTGACGAGGCGCAAGCGTACGCAGCCCATGGGTCGCGCATCCTGCGGGTCGGTCTTTCGCAACCCGCAGGATGCGAGTGTGGGCAAGCTTATCGAGGATTGTGGATTAAAGGGTTTTTCGATTGGCGGCGCGGAAGTTTCGCCCGTTCACGCTAATTTTATCGTTAATAACGGAACTGCCTCGGCCGATGACGTTGCCGCGGTTATCAGACATGTGCACGGAAAGGTGAGGGAGGCGTATGGCATCGAGCTCAGACCGGAAGTTAAATTCCTCGGCTTCTAGAGCATCGAAACCCACCTTCCGCCGCGCCGGAGGGCGTTCCGGCGCGCCTGCCAAACCTCAACGCAATACCGTCGCGCACTCTAAGTCTGTCGGGCATGCTCGACAGACCAGTCGTCCGGTTGTCGGCTCGCAGCTCGGTAATCGTCCGGCCGCAAAAAAGTCCTCGCGTCCCTCGGTGACGTCAAAGCCTGTTATGGGCGCCAAACCCGCCCGTCCCATGGCAACTCCTAAGCCCTCGACGGGAACTAAAGCGCCGCGTCCAGGTCGCACGCTGGGCGCATCGAAACCGCGCTCGCTGACATCGGTGCCGGCTACCGCCAAGAAGCCTTCGGGTAAAAAAAGCGTCAACCCGTTGTCTTCACTTGGGGCGATGGTAAATAAAACATCAGACGCCGCTTCTGTCGTTGCAGGCAAAGGCAAAATCGTGGGCGGCGTTCTGGCCGCCTTGGCCGTGCTCGTCGTCGTTGCCATCGTGGTGATCAACTCTGGATTGTTTACCGCCACTGATATTCAGATTCAAGGCAGCGAGCATGTGACGAAGCACGATGCTATCCAGCTGATCGATTTGCCCGAGGGAACGTCGCTTTTTAACGTCGATCCCGACCAGATTACCGAGGACCTCAAGCAGAATCCGTGGGTCTCGGGCGTGGATGTCCAGCGTCAGTTCCCGCATACGCTCATCATTACGCCGATGGAGCGCAAGGTCATCGCAATTGCCTATATCAGTTCCGATGACCTTGCCTGGGCCATCGGGGATGATGACACCTGGATCGCCCCACTGTCGACGTCGGTCGAAGTGGACGACCAAGGCAACGTCATCACGACAGGGCAGGGCTCAAATACCTTGACCGGAATCGATGCCGCGCTGGCGCTCGCTAAGCACTATGGCGCGGTGTTGTTGACTGATGTCTCGGCGGATGTCGCTCCGGTTTCCGGCCAGGCAGTGAGCTCCAAGGCCGTTAAGGCTGGCTTGGATTATGTGCGTGGTTTTTCGAGCGAGTTCTTGGGACAAGTCAAGGATATTTCCACGCCTTCGGTCGAAGCCATCTCGGCAAACCTCAATAACGGCATTGAGGTGTCGCTGGGCGATTCGAACGATATCGTCAAGAAGGAGCGCGTAGTCACCAAGCTGCTTTCGCAGGTAGAGGGCGTAACGTATATCAATGTGCGCTCTCCGG
>CATYHY010000034.1 GCA_958407085.1 uncultured Collinsella sp.
AGTTTCAGTTTTCAGCGTGTAAGAGAAAGAAGATCGGCAAAGTACAACCCCAAACGCAATGACAACTTAATGAGGTAACTGCCACATGTGAGGCACCCAGGGCATTGCTGTCTCGATTTTGAGCACGATGCCTTCTGCCTTGCATGGGCCGTACCATCCCGCCCCTGCAGCAACTGCCTCACGGGCTCATTGAAAACCGCATAGCACCCCAACGTCAGCACATCACCCACGGCAAGCACATCACTCACGACAACCAACACATCAACAAACAGCACGAACATCAACCGATTGGAGAAGCTATGACAAACCACCACGCTGAAGACGGCGATAAGAAAAGCATTCTGGATGCCCGCATTGAGCGAGCATATGCAAACGAATATGACGCCGCCTTTGCCGCCGCGACCATCAAGAACTACGCGTCGCTACCGCTCGCGACGATCTTGGCCGACCACCCTCAACTGCTGAAGCGCTGCACAAAGATCATGGGCGACCCCGACATTCGCAAGCTGACAGACCCCTATGCCCCAAAACGCGACAACGATTCGTACGTTCTTACCGTAGGCTGCCTAGCCCATATGCTTACGGCGCTCGACACGAAACTCAAGCTCGAATGGGAACACGACGAGCGTCATGAACTCGAAAGCAAGCGGAACACCCTGCGCACCGCACTGTTCCTTCCGTTGGACGGCCTCAAGCGCTGCAACGTCGAGCTCAATACACAGGCGCGGCAAAAGCCCGGGACCACGGGGCAGAAAACTCCAAGACCCCATGCGGCCATCGTCGACCGCAACCGATATAACCGCATGACCGCGCACTATTCTGCCGGGGGAACAGCCATAAGGACGCTGATCGACCTGCTGTGCCTCCTGAGCATCAACGAGCTATTTGAGGGCTATCTCGCCCTTGTTCCCGCGACGGCACCCAAGCCAGTAGCAAAGATCATCGAGACCTGCAGACGCCAGTTTGAGCGCCATCGCAATGGCAGCGAGATGAACGCCAGCATCGCGCAGTACTACGCGGCTCATTACAAAAATGACGGATGTGCCCCTATCGAGCATCAGCTGCGGCTCGCCTACACCACGCCCGTCGCAACGCTCCATCGCTTTGGAGCCCTTGGCGCTTGCGAGCCGCACGAACAGGCAGCCTGCCCCACAACCGAGCTCGATCTCAGGCTCGGACGAACCCTGTAGCCCGCCAGCCCCTCCGCGGGCAACAATCCTATTCCACAACACAACCAACAGAAAGGAGTCCCCATGGACACCAATCATTCCCCCATCATCAGCCCCCTCACCATGCGTGAATCCGCCCGAGGTATCACGCTCACCAGCATTTACGATGAGATGCTCGCCCGTCGCGAGCTCTCCGTCATGGGAAACATCGAAACCCCGATGGCTCACGACCTATGCCAGCAGATTCGCCTGCTCGATGCCACCGACCCCAGCCGCCCCATCACCATATTTGTCGCCAGCGCCGGCGGAAGCGTGCGATCGGGTCTTGCGATCTATGACGCCATGCGCCTCGCATCGTGCCCCATCCGCACCGTCTGCCTGGAATTCGCCGCGTCCATGGGCGCCGTAATCTTTATGGGCGGCGACGATCGCCGTATGGCGCCCCATGCAGAGCTCATGATTCACGACCCGCTGATCCCCCAGGGGGCAGGCGGCTCGGCACTTGCGCTGCAGGAAACCAGCCGGCGTCTCATGCAGACCCGCAAGACCCTCACGCAAATCCTCTCGGACCGCAGCGGCCTCACGCCCAAGCGCATCCAGTCCCTCACTGCAAAAGACACCTACCTTTCGGCCGAGCGCGCCGTCGAGCTCGGCTTTGCCCACGAAATCCTCTCGACCACCAAGGAGGTCGCCCATGTCTAACCTCGCCAGCAGCCTCGCCGCATCTGAGTCCGCATCGTCCACCATCCTCGCCAAGGATCGAACGCTTTCCTGCGACACCCGCCAAACGGGACTCAACAACAACGCACTTGTGATCGGCCCCTCGGGAGCCGGCAAGACCCGAAACGTCCTCAAGCCCAACCTGCTGCAAATGAACGCAAGCTACATCGTGCTCGACACCAAAGGCACGCTCTGTCGCGAAGTGGGACCCGTGCTGGCAGCCCACGGTTACCGCGTGCAATGCCTCAACTTCGCCGACCTCAACACCGTCCCGGCCCTTGCGCCCGGCATCGAGCGCTGCGGCTACAACCCCCTGAGGCACATTCGCCGCAAGGCGAACGGCAGGCCCAACCAGCAGGACATCCTCTCGGTGGCAAAGGCCATCTGCCCCATCGAGGACAACAACCAGCCTTTTTGGGATCATGCGGCGGCAAACCTGCTGTCGTGTCTTATCGCCTACGTCACCGAACAGCTACCCGCCGACGAGCAGACGATCAGCTCGGTCATCAAGCTGATCGAGCACCTGCAGGACGGTGCCACGGGTCGATTGTTTGACGACCTGATCACGACCGACCCCCAAAGCTATGCCCTCTCGCTATGGCGGCGCTACGCCATTACGCAAAATGCCGAGCGCATGCACGCGAGCATCGTCGGCATCCTTGCCGAAAAGGTCATGTGTCTGGGATTCGACGGTGCGGCACAGCTCTATCGTGAGTGCCATCAGGTGGACTTCGCTTCCATGGGACACACCCCCTGCGCCCTGTTTGTAACCGTGAGCGATATCGACCGCAATCTCGATCCGCTGACCGGCCTCTTTATTACGCAGGCGTTTATGGGCCTCATTCGCGAGGCCGATAGGCAGCCCGACGGCAGCCTGCCCGTGCCCGTGCGCTTTATGCTCGATGACTTCGCAAATCTGCAGATCCCCCAGATCGACAACGTGCTCTCGATTATCCGAAGCCGCAACATCTGGGCGACGCTGCTGCTGCAGTCGACCAACCAGCTCGATGCGCTCTATGGCGAGGCACGCGCACGCTCCATCATGGGCAACTGCGACACGCATCTGGTGCTGGCGTTCCAGGATCCCGAGAGTGCCCGGGTGTTTTCCGACCGCGCTGACGCGCTGCCCAGCACGCTCATGGCGACGCCGATCGATCGCTCGTGGCTCTTTGTACGCGGTCGCACTCCCGAACAGGTCGAGCGCTTTAGGCTCGAAGACCATCCGCTCTACGGGGAGCTGCCCGAGGCGCAGCGAGGCCATGCGGAGGCCGAGATCTAGGCGCAGGGTTCTCGCAGCGCGCGGCGCCCCGGCGATGTTCCACAAAGGCCGTGCGCCCCGGGACCACGGCAAAGCAAAGGGGCCCGCATCCGATAGGATACGGGCCCCTGACTATAAGGCGCGATGCGTTAACAGCAGCGACTACTTGCGATGCGCGCGATAGAACTCGATGAGCGCCTGGGTCGAAGCGTCCTGCTCGGCCTTGGCGGCATCGTCGTGGAAGGCCGGGGTAATCTGCTTGGCAAGCTGCTTGCCCAGCTCGACGCCCCACTGGTCGTAGGAGTCGATGCCCCAGACCGTGCCCTCGACAAACGTGATGTGCTCGTACAGGGCGATGAGCTCGCCGAGTGCGAACGGGGTCAGCGTGTCGCCGAAGATCGAGGTCGTCGGGCGGTTGCCCTCAAAGCAGCGGGCCGGGACGATCTGCTCGGGCGTGCCCTCGGCACGAACCTCGTCGGCCGTCTTGCCAAAGGCGAGCGCCTTGGTCTGGGCCAGGAAGTTGCCCAGGAACAGCTCATGCACGTCCTGACCGCTATCAGTCGCAGGGTTGGCGGTATTGGCGAAGGCGATGAAGTCGGCCGGAACCACCACGGTGCCCTGGTGCAGCAGCTGATAGAAGGCATGCTGGCCATTGGTGCCGGGCTCGCCCCAGAAGATCTCACCGGTGTCGGAGGTCACAGCGCTGCCGTCCCAACGGACATGCTTGCCGTTGGACTCCATGGTGAGCTGCTGCAGGTAGGCCGGGAAACGGTGCAGGTACTGGCAGTACGGAAGCACGGCGTGGCTCTTGGAGCCGAAGAAGTTGACGTACCAGACGTTGAGCAGGCCCATCAGCGCAACGGCGTTGCTCTCGAGCGGGGTGTTGCAGAAGTACTCGTCGATGGCATGGAAGCCCTCGAGGAACTGCTGGAAGCGCTCGGGGCCGAGCACGACGATCAGCGACAGGCCCACGGCGGAGTCGACAGAATAGCGGCCGCCGACCCAGTTCCAGAAGCCGAAGGCGTTGGCGGGGTCGATACCGAAGGCCTCAACCTTCTCGAGTGCGGTGGAAACGGCGACGAAGTGCTTTGCCACTGCCTCGGCGTTCTGCTCCTCGGAGCCGTCGATGGCGCCCTGAGCCTTGAGCTGCTCGAGCATCCAGGTCTTGACCTCGCGAGCGTTGGTGAGGGTCTCAAGCGTGGTGAAGGTCTTGGAGACGATAATCACGAGCGTGGTCTCGGGATCGAGGCCCTTGAGCTTCTCTGCCTGATCGTTGGGGTCGATGTTGGAGATGTAGCGGCAGTCGATACCGGCGTCGGCGTAGGGACGCAGGGCTTCGTAAGCCATGACCGGGCCCAGATCGGAGCCGCCGATGCCGATGGACACCAGGTGCTCGATCTTCTTACCGCTTACGCCCTTCCACTCACCGGAGCGCACGCGCTCGGCGAAGGCATACATGCGGTCGAGGACCTCGTGCACGTCGGCGACGACATCCTGGCCGTCAACGATGAGCTGGCCCTTCTCGCTTGCCGGACGGCGAAGCGCGGTGTGCAGAACAGCGCGGTCCTCGGTGGTGTTGATGTGCTCGCCGGAGAACATGGCGTCGCGGCGCTCCTCGAGCTTCACCTCGCGGGCAAGATCGCACAGCAGCTTGACGGTCTCATCGGTCACCAGGTTCTTGGACAGGTCGAAGTGCAGGTCACCGGCGTCAAAGCTCAGCTTGTTCACGCGCTCGGCATCGGCGGCGAACCAGGCCTTGAGGTCGATACCTTCAGCCTCGAGCTTCTCCTGATGGGCCTCGAGCGCCTTCCAAGCGGCGGTCGACGTAGCGTCGATAGGTGCGGCAACAGTTGCCATAAAGTCCTCCTCAACATACGGGCGCACACCTCCATGCGCCCGGATAATCAGACGACCCTATTCTAGCGCAGGTCAAGACCGTAATCAGCGAGCGTTGCCAATCCGCCCCCAAACGGCGACCGACCAAAAAGGGACAGGTCAATTTTGGCAGGTCAAACGCTTTACCTACAAAAATTAACCTGTCCCTTTATGGCAAATATCAGGCCGCGGCGCAGACGCTACCGAGCAACTCTCGCAGAGGAGACCCAATGCCCTCAAGCAGTTCGGGAGCGATAATGGCAAAAACGGGAACCTCGCCGGCTCCCACGACGGCAGGCACCTTGCCCTCCGAGACAATACATCCATAAGGAACAAAACCGTCTTCGCCGGCATCGAGCGCCGCCATGCGACGCGCGAGTTCGCGCGCAAAGCCGGCAGTATCGGCATCGCCGATCGCCAGGACAAAGTCCACGCCTTCGTCGGTCGCCAGGGCCACGGCCTCGTCGATCAGCTCGTCTCCCCCATCGCCAACCGAGCCGCAGCGGAAAAGCACGCGCTCGAGCAGAGCTCGATCAACCGAGCCGAGTGCCGCCGAGACGAGCTCATCGCGCGTATGCTTGTCACCGCCCAGCACGACCAGCGCCTTGGTGCCACCGTAGTGAGCGACCAATCGTCCGCACCAGCGAGCCACGTCTCCATCCGCAACAAGGCGCGTCGGCATACCAAACCCATAGTTGACCATTATCCCCACAACCCTTCCGTGCTTTATGGTGGTATCGATCGTTAGGCTCATGCTACGAAGCGAGGTTTTCCGAGCTGTTTCGCACTCTTTAGAGCTGCGTTAAAACCCGATGCGGCCGCACGACCGTACCTGCCAAAAAGGGACAGGTTTTGACGGTGTCCGGACGAGCGGCTATTATCGAACATGTATTCGATAAGAACATGTGTTTGATGGGAGGACGCGTGGGGCACGAGCGTCACACCTATATCTGCATCGACCTCAAGACGTTTTACGCTAGCGTCGAGTGCGTTGACCGTGGGCTTAACCCGCTCACCACCAACCTGGTCGTTGCCGACGAATCGCGCGGGCGCACGACCATCTGTCTCGCTATCACGCAGGCCATGAAAGACCTCGGGATACATAACCGCTGCCGTTTGTTCGAGATTCCCGACGGCATCGACTACATCAAGGCCGTACCGCGCATGCAGCACTATATGGAGGTGTCGGCGCAAATCTACGGCATCTATCTGGAATACGTGAGTCCGCAAGACATTCACGTCTACTCAATTGACGAGTGCTTTATCGACGTGACACCCTATCTGGACCTCTATCACACCGATGCGGAAGGCTTCGCCTGCATGTTGCGCGACGAGGTCCTGGCACGCACCGGCATCACGGCGACGGTCGGCATCGGCCCCAACCTATTCCAGGCCAAGGTTGCACTCGATATCACCGCCAAGCACGTGCCCAGTCGCATCGGAAAACTCGACGACGAGACCTTTCGCAAGGAGATCTGGCCCCATCGCCCCATCACCGACATCTGGGGCATTGGCCCCGGCGTGGCTGCCCGCCTCGAAAAATACGGTGTCTACGATCTGATGGGTGTCGCCGCGCTCGACGAAAACCTACTTTACGACGAGCTCGGCGTCAATGCCGAGTATCTCATCGACCACGCCTTTGGGCGCGAACCGACAACCATCGCCGACATCCAGGCCTATCGCCCGCAGGCAATCTCAACTACCACAGGACAGGTGCTCTCGAAGGGCTATGCCTACGAGCAGGCCTACACCGTCCTGCGCGAGATGGTCGACAACGCCGTGTTGGACTTAGTCGATAAGCACGTGGTCTGTGACAGCATCTCGCTCTTTGTGGGTTATGCGAGCGAACGAGCCGACATACGCCGGCTCGATGCCAGCGGTACAGCGCAATATGTGGACGGATGCGGACACCTACGCTCGAGCACGTCGAGTATCGAACCCACCGCAACCGCCGGCCCCGAGCTCGCGCCCCGTGCGCCCAAGCCCGTCCAGCGCGATGACGAACGGCGCCGCCTGGTGCGCGAGGCGCAGGCAATCGATGGCATCTTTGTGGGAGATCACGGCGGCAAACCGCGCGGTGGCTATGCTGCGCTCTTTGCGCACTCCAACGCCTCGCGAAAGCTGCCCGAGCGCACCAATTCGTTTAAGAAGATCATGGGCTATTTCGATGAGCTCTGGACGCAGACTGTCGATCCCAAACGACCGGTCAAGCGCATCAACCTAGGATTTGGCAACCTCATGCCCGAGGAATTTGCCACTATCGACCTGTTCAGCGATGTTAAGGCCGATGAGCGCGAGCGCGACCTGGCGCGCGCCGTCCTGGCCGTGAAGGGCAAGTACGGCAAGAACGCGCTCGTCAAGGGATTAAGCTTTACCGCCGGCGCCACCGCACGCGAACGCAACGCTCAGGTAGGAGGACATCGTGCCTAAGTCCCAACAACAGCCGATGCGGCCGCCGACGCCTTTTGAACGTCTAGCGGACCCCGAGGGAAGACGTCGATCCGCCGACCCCAAGCTCACCGCCAACGGCGCCGTCCGCGCCGGCCGTGCCGCGCAGTTTATGCCCTTTGCCGCCCTCACGGGATACTACGAGCTTGTGCGCAAACAAGAGATCACTGTTGAGCCCAAATGCGAACTCACAGAAGAAAAAGCCCTCGAGCTTTCGAAAAAGCTCGAGGGCCTCAAACGCGGCGACCTGGTGCGCGTCACCTATTACGATATGTACGGCTATCGTAGTCGAACGGGCATTCTCGACGAAGTGTTACCCGCATTCAAGCTGCTCAAACTCAGGGATATCGCCATCGACTTCGACGATATCCAAGGCATCGAGCTGCGTGGTCGAACCTAGCGACGAGAACGCTTGCGCAAGACGAGGGCAATGCCAAGCACTGCGGCAGCTGCAACCAGCAATCCCAAGACCAGCGTGAGGGTCGAGTCGCCAGCGTGAGGCAGCGAGCCGTCCTTCGGAGCCTTCTTAGCGGTCGTCGAAACGGTCGTCGTGGTGCTGCTCGACTGGTCGTTGCCGCCCGTCTGGCTGCCACCAGGCTGATCGCCGCCACCCGGCTGCGAAGGATCGGTGGGCTCCGTCGGATCCGGAGTACCGGGATCAATCGGATTCTCCGAATTCTCCTTGCGCTGGATCCAAACCTGGCAGCCATAGAACGGGTTAGCGGTACCGAGGCACAGACCCTGGTTGGTCACCGCAAAGGTGCGCAGACCATGGTTATACGGATCGTTAAAGCCATTGGTCGTCAGCGTCGTAAAGTTCACGCCGTCCTCGGTCACATACATATCAAAGCCACGCTCGGCATCGCGAAGGTAACACATGCACGTAAGCACGCTCTGCAGCTTCTTGAGATTCTCCTCGCTCAGCAGCTTATCGAGCGCATCCTGAATATCGCTCGGCAGCTCGGTGCCATAGGCATCCTCGTACTGCTGCTTCAGGCTCTCATAGCTATCGAGCATGTCCTGATACTGGTCGGCAAAGGACTTGAAGTACGCGATCTCGCTATCGATCTTCTGGACATAAGCGGCGTCGTCTTCAACGTCCGCGGACATCGTCGCGGTCTGATCGCAAAGATCGTCCGTGGCATCCTCTAGCGCATCGTTCAGGTCACCAAAGCCCTTAGCAACCTCGGTCTTCTCGTCGTCGACCTCGACGGCCTCAGCCTTCTCGCCATCGACCTCGACGGCCTCAGCCTTCTCGTCATCGACCTCGGCGGCCTCGTTTGAATCATCGTCCGCAAGCGTGTTCACGGGAACGATGGGGTCGTCAGGCGATTTCTTGTCGAGCAGGTGATTGAGCAGGTCCCTAAGGCGCTGAACCTGAGAGGCCCACTCCTCGGGCGTCATATCGATAATGTCACCATTAGAGAACTGGCCGATCGGCTCAAGCAGGCTCGCGGTATCAAAGGTACCGATATACAGCTTGCCGTCGAACTTCTGCATGCGCCAAATGTACTGGTTCTCGTTTCGGCCAAAGCCCGAAGTCAGGCCGGAAATACCGCCCTCGGGGAACATGTCGGTGCGATCGCCAACGACGAGCTCCATGTTCTCGTCCTTGTCCATGCGATAGATGTTGACCGACTGCTCAAGATTGGCATTCACAAACGAGCAGTTAACGCCGCCCATGCTGCTCTTGCCACTCTCGTCAGAATTGGACTTATTAAAGAGAATGCGCTCGAGGGCGATCTCCTCGTCGTTATATTCACCGATATAGAGGTAGTCGTTGTAGACGATGAGGTTGGCAGCACCAGAACGGGTGCGGGCAGGATCGATGCCAAAGCAATACTTTGCACCGTCCGCCTCCTGGTCGCCGACAATCGGAGTCCACGAATAGCTGCCGTCGGCGTTCTTGTCGCCACGGACCATGGCAAACGACTGCATGGAATTATCATCGGGGGCATTCTCGGGCGTACCGGTGCAGATGGTCGCATAGAGATGGCCATTGTACGAGACCATATCCCAAATGGCGCCGCCGTAGATGCTGTCCTGATAGCGAATCGCCGGATAGTTAAACAGCCTATCCGAGTTGGCAATCTCGGTGAAGCTCTCCTGGCCCTTCGAGGGGTCAGACGACGTCAGGATTGTCGACACAAACTTACCGGCCGCGTCTTTACCCACGTTGCTGATGACAAGCTGGCCATCATGGACGCACATACCGCGGATACCGGTTGAGATGCCCTGCTTGTAGGCAGCGCCGTAATCCTGCATGCTCGAAAGACCCTGATAGACGACCTTGTACTCATCCGTCTTAGGATCGATCTCATATACAGCAGGCAGACCGCTTTTGCCGCCATTGGTCCTAACGCTGCCGCAGAAATAGAGTTTGCCCTTATAGCTCACGGCATTGCGGAACAAAGGAGCGACGCCGTTGAGCGATTCAGAGAGCAGCAGCTTGGTCTCACCAGTCTTGGTATTGATCTTGACCAAGATGCCGCCGCTGTCCTTGTCGGCCGTGCCGTCCTCCTTCTGCTGTCCGTAGAAGAACGTGCCGTTAAACATGGCCTCCAGCGTCAGACGCATGGTCTCGGCATCAAAGGAATCGCCCAGCGTGCCGTTCATGAGCGTAAGCGTGTTGCCCATCGCCGCATAGCAGGTGCCCACATAAAGCCAGTCACCATAGCTCGCAGCCGCCCACGTGTAGCTCTGGCCGCGATCGCCTTCGTTGTTGGCAGTATTACCGTCGGCGCCCGGAACGGCAACGACACCGTCACCCTGGTAGTCGACGATGCCATCCGGCTGCGACGTTCCTACCGTAGGATGCGAGAGCTTCTCAAAGGAATACCCATTTCCCGCATTGTAGGTAACGGCACCCGAAGCGTCTTCGGCGTGCGCCGGCAGCGGCGATACCAAGATAGCGGCAAGCGCTGCCACCAAGCCAAGTGTTCCCACTCGTCTCATAAGGTTATAGCCTCCCCTGTCCTAAAGCCCAGTTTTAGCATTCTTCATTTCTGTCCACGGTTAATTGCAATCTGAGCACAGCAATAACCGTGTAAGTATATAGCTGTAATTTTTTGGACGGGTTAATGGACGCTCGATTGGTAGCGAATTCCGCGCAAACCGTCACCAAACTCCACTTTTGCCGCATCGAAAGATTATTTTTTGCGCAAATTTTTGGATGCCGATAGTCACAGTGGGCAGGAGGCCGGTACCCACCGGAGAGGGCAACGCCTACATTTTCATAACGTAATAGCCCGCGCCCCTCACCGCCGTCTCGAGTGTGTCGCGATCAACCGGGCGCTTCGAGTGCACGTGTGCCGTGTGGTCCGCATACGTCACCGTAGCCCACACGCCATTAAGCGCATTGAGGGCATTCGTCACATTCCGGGCGCAGCCGTCGCAACTCATGCCGCCGATAAGGAGTTCCTCACGATAGGGGTAGTGGGACTCGTCGGTGTCTGCCACCACAACCCTCTTGGCTTTCTTGCCGCTCGCGCCATCGCTGCAACAACTCTTCCCATGTGTCGAAGCGGCAATGCGGCGCAGTCCAAAAAACATGCCGACGGCAATGACGGCCAGCACGATGAGATTCGCAGGATTGAGCAAGTCATTCATGCGCCCACCCTTTCAAGTAGCCCTATCTAGATACCCCCATGGGGTATCCCCATCTTAGCCCAAAACCATGTCCGTTCGATCAATTAGTTTCCCTTTTCTTACTTTTTAATTGACCAAGGCTTACTTTCGTGTATAAGTTTTCCTAGGTTAACAGTTTAGATCCGTAAGGAGCGCCGTGACTCGAACCATAGACATCCCAACGTTTCAGGCAGCAGTCGTGCGCAACTGCTCCCCCACACTCGCGGGCATCAAGCCGGCATCGCTCTTTACCTATCCAGGCACCTACGCCCACGGGGACGGCTCGACCGCAACCGAAACCATCGCAGAACGCCGAGCACGCCTGCTCAACGTTATCGCCCAGTGCAATCGCG
The DNA here is from genome assembly GCA_958407085.1 of uncultured Collinsella sp. Classification (GTDB taxonomy): domain Bacteria; phylum Actinomycetota; class Coriobacteriia; order Coriobacteriales; family Coriobacteriaceae; genus Collinsella. Next base: position 11,451 of record CATYHY010000034.1, read on the forward strand.
AGCTTGACCCGCTCGGCATCCACCTGAGTGTTTTGGTCTGGCGGCCCTGCGGAGCGCTCGTGTACGTGTACCGGGCCAAAAGCCTCACCACCTATTTCGCAGACCCTCGCGCCCAAACGGCGCTCGCCTCGGCAGGCTACGACACGAGAGACCTTTCGGCATGCCTTGTGCATTTGGCATCACGCATCACGCTCGCGAGCAACAACGTCGCGGAATGCGCCTGTAGCCAGACTCGATGCGCACTACCCCAGCAAGCTAGCTGCAGCAAAGACTGCACCTGCGAGTTTCCGCACGAAATAGGCTACTTCCTTGGATATCCCTACGACGACGTGCACGAGTTTATCGTCCAGCGCGGCGAGAACTACAAGGTCTTTGGGGCCTGGAAGGTCTACGAAAATGTCGAGCAGGCGCTTGCGACGTTTGATGCCTACCGTGCCTGCACCCAATACTTCACCTTTGTCTATCAGCAGGGCTGCAGCCTGGCGCAACTTGCCCAGGCAACCCGATAGAACGTACAAGCCGCGGCCTGCGCCGCACAACCGAAAGGACAAAACATGAGCAAGATCGCTGTCGTCTATTGGAGCGGCACGGGCAATACCGAGGCCATGGCAAACCTCGTCGCCGAAGGCGCCACGTCCGCGGGTGCCGAGACTGAGGTCATCCCCTGCGCCGACTTCTCTGCCGACAGGGCCGCCGACTACGACGCCTTCGCCTTCGGCTGCCCCGCCATGGGCTCCGAGGAACTCGAGTACGATGAGTTCCAGCCGATGTGGGACGAGGTCAAGGAGACTCTCGGCGACAAGAAGGTCGCCCTCTTTGGCTCCTATTCGTGGGCCGAGGGCGAATGGATGGACAACTGGAAGGCGGACGCCGACGAGGCGGGTGTTAACGTCGTCGATTCCGTCATCTGCTACGACGCCCCCGATGATGAGGGCGAAGCGGCCTGCAAGGCCCTGGGAGCGGAGCTGGCCTAACGAAGCCGTCAGAAAGCCGCAAGGCAACTGACAGCCGAGTGCCGCATAACAACAGTCGCTCATGCCCAAACAAAAACGGGGGCCGGATACTATCCGGTCCCCGTTTGTTATATCGACAACCTCGATGCGCCGCTATGAGATATTGCCCAAAAACGCCTTAGTGCGTTCGCTCTTGGGATGGTCGAAGACCTCGCTCGGCGTGCCTTCTTCCACGATAACGCCACCATCCATAAAGACCACGCGGTCGGCGACGTCGCGGGCAAAGCCCATCTCGTGCGTCACCACGATCATGGTCATGCCGTCGCGTGCCAGGTCGCGCATGACACCCAGAACGTCGCGAACCAGCTCGGGGTCGAGCGCCGACGTGGCCTCGTCAAAGAGCATGACGTGCGGATTCATCGACAGGGCGCGGGCGATGGCCACGCGCTGCTGCTGACCGCCCGAAAGCTGACTCGGCATAAAATCAATGCGCTCGGCCAGGCCGACCTTGGTCAGCTCCTCGATAGCAATCTTCTCGGCCTCTTCCTTGCTGCGCTTGAGCACCTTTTGCTGCGCAAGCATGACGTTCTTTTTGACCGACAGGTGCGGGAACA
>CATYHY010000035.1 GCA_958407085.1 uncultured Collinsella sp.
CCGGAGATCATGTTCTTGACGTAGTCAGCGTGGCCCGGGCAGTCAACGTGAGCGTAGTGACGGGCAGCAGTCTCGTACTCGACGTGGGAGACGGAGATCGTAATGCCGCGCTCGCGCTCCTCGGGAGCCTTGTCGATGTTCTCGAACGCAGTGAAGTCAGCCTTGCAGCCCTCGGTCTCGGAGAGAACCTTGGTGATGGCAGCGGTCAGCGTGGTCTTGCCGTGGTCGACGTGACCAATGGTGCCGATGTTAACATGCGGCTTAGTGCGCTCAAACTTCTCTTTGGCCATAAAGCCCTCCTCTTAACAGGTCGTCCCCGGACGGGACTTTGCCTTTATACCATAGTGGCCTCTCAACATACTATTGAGAAGCCACCGTGTTACCTATGGTAGCGGTGACTGGATTCGAACCAGTGACGCCACGGGTATGAACCGTGTGCTCTAACCAACTGAGCTACACCGCCGGATGGAGCCTGCAACCAGACTTGAACTGGTGACCTCTTCGTTACCAACGAAGTGCTCTACCGACTGAGCTATACAGGCACTTGACGGGTGGGAGCTATAGGATTCGAACCTATGTAGGCAGAGCCAACGGGTTTACAGCCCGTCCCCATTAACCACTCGGGCAAACTCCCAATCGTTCAAGTATCCGCAGGTCCTTTGGTCTTTTGGACCGCCGCCCCCGCGAACGAAGAAGATAATACGATGCCACCCTGGGGGCTGTCAACGAAAACCTCTAGATACACGGTGCCGGGCGTATCTATATAGCCGTGACCTGCGGTTTTATTGAGTTTGGATATGAAGGACAGTGGTTTTGGATACTGAGGTGACGTTTCCCAAGGTAACACTTTGCTGTAGTGGAGTACACCTTCAGTATCGAACTTCGATACCAGCTTATTTGCACCTATATATAGGTCGAGATCGGGCTTCCACGCCACGATCGAGCGTGGATTATCTCCCACTTTTAGCGCGGCTCTAAGGCCAAAGTTGCAGATTATCCACGTTCATTCTCCAGGCGAGAGAACTGTAAAGCCGCAACTACTCGGGCCAGGCCAAAGTAGACCCATAGAGCGGCTCCCCCTTGGTGCAGGGGTAGCGACTCAAGTAACACGACGATAGCAAGTCGAAAAAATAAGTCATGGCGTATTTCGAATAAACGCCGAGTCGGTCAATTCCGTTTCCCGCATTACCAAGACGATATACACGGTCAAAAGACCTCGATTTGTCATCGTTGCTAAACGCAGTAATTAGAATCTTCCTGCCCGAACGGCAATCAAGATACTCACGCGCCTGTGACGCAAATAGCCCGGAGACCGATACGAGAATTATCAATGACTGCGAAGCGTCTCCCATGTTTTTCAATTCCGCGACGTTAGCCCCAGCAACTATGCGAACTATCTTGCCCGCATAAAACATTTCCTGCTGAAATCGTACGAGATTGGCGCTCACATTATTGGTGCACCAGATTTCAACGTTTTTATGGCCATCAATTTCGTCGACAAGATGCTTAATAGCGATATCGGACACGCCGCTTTCAACCTCAGCGAACATCTCGATCATGCGAACGTCGAGCTCTGCCCTGTACTCCTCGTAGCCAAATTCCTCCTCTCGATGGCTTAAGTCGCTTGGAAAGACTGACTGAGTAAATGATTCTTTCAAATCGCTAAGAGACTGGTAGCCCAATCGATTGCAGAAACGACGAACAGCGGAACGGGTCACGAATGCATCGCGGGTTATTGCGGCAACATTGATTTCGCTCGAACGCCTAATGTGAGCGATGAGATATCGAGCGATGGCGGCATCGTTTGACCCAAACTCGCTGTTGATGATGGAGCTAATGCGATTGAGCACATCGAAGTCATTGATATTCACGTGATCCCTCTTTCCGCTCTCCTCGAAATCATGATTCATTTATTGAATCAAACAGCTTTGGTCGTTCTCCTATGATTCAAATCAGTTGACGTCATCTTAATCATAATTCCGCCACACGTATCCACCGTGTTGAATGATGGAAAGGGGATTCATGGGCAACGTGAACAACATGCCGTTTCTCTGGGGTTCCGCCACGGCGTCTTATCAGTGCGAGGGTGCCTGGAACGAAGACGGCAAAGGCCTTGGTGAGTGGGATTTCTTTAGCCACACAAGCAATAAGAACATCAACCATGTTGACGGTGATGTATCTTGCGACTTCTACCATCGCTATGAAGAAGATATCCGCATGATGAAAGAAGGCGGACAAAACACCTATCGCTTCTCTCTTTCATGGAGTCGAATCATCCCCACCGGTATCGGCAAAGTGAATGAAGAGGGTATCGATTTTTATAATCGGGTCATTGATTGCTGCCTCGAAAATGGCATAGAGCCCAACGTTACGCTGTTCCATTACGATCTGCCATTCACGCTTGCTTGCAAAGGCGGATGGCTGAACAACGACATGGCAGAGTGGTTCTGCAAATACGCCAAGATTTGCTTTGAGCGCTTTGGAGACCGCGTCAAAATCTGGGCTACCGTTAACGAGCCGCATTTCTACAGCTACTGCGTAAACATGTTGGGCAACTATCCCCCCAATCGATCGCTCGATGTTCAGTCGTACATGCAGTTTCAGTACAACCTGATGCGCGCAAGCGCACTCGCAGTCCGAGCATATCGTCAAATGGGCTACGACGGCATCATCGGCGCCGTCCACGATGGCGGCGTTGTCGAACTCGACCCGGCAACCGAGCACCCCGATGACGTATTTCGATACGCAGACTTTTTCGCCAATCGCATGATTCTGGCACCAGCGCTTCAGGGTCAACTGCCGCCAGAAATGGACGAAATCCTTGAAAAACTTGGCGTCTCGCTCTATCGATCCCCAAATGACGTAGAAGAATTCAGCGACGGTAAAGTCGATTTTATTGGACTCAACGTGTATTGCCGAGAGTATGTAACCGACTGGCACGGTGGAGAGCTTGCCGTTTCGGCGAACAATAAGGGCGGTTCGAGCAAAAAGGTCGAAGGAAAATGCATTGCGCCCTTGTTTGAAAGCGCCCGCGACAGCAATGTTCCCCGCAATAAATGGGGCCGCGAAATACTCCCAAGTTGCATGTATTCAACCATCATGGATGTCCACGAGCGCTATGACGCGCCCCGCATCTTTATTACGGAAAACGGACATGGCGCCTATGAGCAACCAGACGCAGACGGAATAATCCACGATGATGACCGCATCGAGCTTCTGGGCCAGTTCATCGAGCACATGATGAGGGCTAAGCGCGACGGCGCGCGCGTTGAGGGCTACTACCTCTGGTCGACGATGGATCTGTATAGCTGGATCAACGGCTACGAAAAACGATACGGACTTGTCCATATCGACTTCGAGAACAATCTGGAGCGCACCCCCAAAAAGAGCTGGTATTGGTACCGAGACCTTATCTCGAAGTATCAGGAGCAGGAAGGTTAGGAGAAAGAGATGAAATATCAGGCAATGTCCGAAACAGTCCTAAAGGCTGTTGGCGGCAAAGAGAACATTACATCGGTAACTCATTGTGCGACGCGCCTTCGCATCGACGCACGAGACACCTCGATCATCGATCTCCAGCTCGCCAAATCGGCCGACCAGGCGCTCGGGGCAGTAGTCAGCGGTGGCCAGCTTCAGGTGATCATCGGCCCCAACGTCACCGAAGCTTACAACGACTTCCTCGACTTCGCGGGAATCGAAGTCGGCGGTGGCACGGTTGCCGACGATGCCCAAACCGCCAAAGACCTTGCAGAAGGCATTAAAAGCGGTAACACCGCCATGGGCTTGATTGAGAAATTCGGGAACATCTCTGCACAGGTATTCATGCCCATCGTCCCGGCGCTCATCGTTGGCGGACTCATTCTTTCGATCAAGAATCTCCTGGTCAATTATTGTGGATTGAGCACCGATAGCGGAACCGCCCAGGTTCTGCTGGCGATCTTCAGCGCCTCATTTAGCTTCCTGCCCGTTTACCTCGGCTATCAGCTCGCCGCCGTCATGAAGATGCAGCCTATCATGGGCGCACTGCTGGGCGCAATCATGATTAGCTCGTCTATTAGCGGTGCTGAGGGTCTCGACTTTCTTGGCATCCCCATCCCGACGAATGACTACTCGAGCACGGTGGTGCCAATCGTACTGGGCGTTGTGTTCATGTACTTTGTTGATCGCGGTCTTCAGAAAATCATCCCCGACATTACCAAACTGTTCTTGAAGCCGCTGCTCACCATGTTCATCGTCGTGCCTGTTGAGCTGATTATCCTCGGCCCCGCCGGCAGCATGATGGGCTACGCGCTGAGTGATGCCGCCACGTGGCTCATGGATAACGTGGCATTTATCGCTACTCCAATCCTTGCAGCCCTTAACCCCTATTTTGTCATGCTCGGTCTTGATAAGGCCTACATCGCGATCGAAGTTACGAGCTTGGCGCAGCTCGGCTGGGCGCCCATCATCTTTGGCTTCATCTCAAACCTCTGCATTGGCGGCACGAGTCTCGCCTTGGCAACTGCAATGAAAGGCAACAAGGAGAAGAGAGGTATGGTCACCACGGTTGCCGTCACCGCACTCTGTGGCGTAACTGAGCCCGCATTTTACGGCTGCCTCATCGAGCGTCCCCGCCTGCTTGTCGGCACGGCAATCGGCGCCCTCTGCGCGGGACTCCCTGCAGGTATCTTCGTCCTGAAGGAGTATGTTGCGGGAGCATGCCCCGGTCTTCTTTCTGCGCTGATCTTTATCGCTCCCGATGGATCCATGGGCAACTTCGTACTGGCGTGCGTTGTCGCCGTCATCGCCATCGTCGTCTCGTTCATCGCTGCACGCGTGATCATCAAGAAGAATCCCAACTATATTGAGTAGATGCCCGCTGCTTGCATTGGGGACATCCTCGGCAGACCATTAGCAAGAACCCAAGAAGTCCCTTAGGAGCTCGATTAATCCATTCGGATTCCTCAGGCACAAACGACCCCGATTCCACAATGAAATCGGGGTCGTCGTTTCTAAAGCCTTCGATAGACAATCGGTGTTTACCTTAGCTCCCTATCCAAGTTAATTATCCACGCTCGTTCTCCGGTCGGAAGATTTTCTTCGCTCGCGTGTCCAGAAATCCACGCTCGAGCAGAACATCCAGGTCCGCACCCGCCCTTGTCTCGATCTGTAACAGCAAGAGGCCTATTCCGCTTCTACATGTTACAGATCAAGATATTCCTAAAACACCCTAAGTTTCATCTCAATCTGTAACAGTTAGATGCCAAATATCGGTCTTGGTGTTACAGATTTAGACAAACTGGAGGACGAGACAAACCAAAAACGGGATGGGCGCTAACCTGATGGCGCGCCACCTAAATAGAAACGGGCTCTGTCCCATATAGAGACAGAGCCCGAAACTCTCATGGAGCCAGTGACAGGAATCGAACCTGCAACCCACTGATTACATCGCTTTCCATTCTGGTTAATAGCGTCCATCTGCGACTATAGCGACCGTAACCTCGCCTTTTTCTTTCGTTTTCCGCTTATAGTCTCACTTGAGACGTCTCCGAAACAGTCAAATTGCACACTCATTGCACACGCGATTGCACACGGAGGGACAATGGAAGAGAAATACACCACCTCGTCTATTTATAAGTTTAAGGACGATCGCTGGCGCGCACAGTTCCCCTATTTGGAGAACGGCATCTGGCATAAGAAGACTCAGCTCTTGGAACATCGAGGGCGCGATAAAGGCAGAAGCCATAAGCATCGCGATGCCGCCATGCTCGAGGCCGAATCCATCCGCGCATCTCTCAATGAGAAGGCCACCGCAGAAGCAGCTAAACCCAAGGGGCTTGGTATCACCGTTTCAAAGCTCGTGACATGCTATATCGATATCGAGTGCGCGGACGTCGCGCGCTCCACGGCGACCGGATACCACGGCATGCTCCGCCGGAATATCGAACCGTATCTCGGTGATGTCCCATTGGAAGACCTTACGGAAGAGGATGTTCAGGAATGGATAACGGCGATCGCCTCAACCCACGCACGGTCCACCGCCTGCAATTCCCTACGGTTGTTACGAGGCTCGCTCAAATATGGAATGCGAAAGAAATGGATTGACGAAAACGTGGCCTCTTGGGCAAAAGTCCCCAAAAATGAAGACGCGAACTACGGTCTACCGAATTCGCTTACAACCAAAGAGCGAACCAGGGTCTTGAACACTCTGAACGCCTCCATAGATATCCCAGCGATGCTTGCAGCCAAGATGGCGCTCTACACGGGATTGCGGCGCGGCGAGCTCTGCGCCCTGAAATGGAAAAACGTGGACTTTAAATCCGCAACGATCCGAGTCGAGGCCGCGATTGGGCACACAGATAACGAGTTCTATATCAAGGGCCCCAAGAGCATTAGCAGCCGGCGCGCTATCCCCAACTGCCCGAAAGACCTTATGAAAGACCTTGCGAAGCGCGAGGCCGACATGAAGTTCGAATGCGCGAATCTGGGCGTTGAGTTCAGCGACGAACTGTTTGTCCTCGGCTTTCCGGACGGTTCCTTCTTGAAACCGCCCAGGATCAACGACGCTTGGCGGGCCCTGGCAAAGGCCTTGAAGCTCCATGGTGTCTTGAACAAGAACACCGTCACCTTCCACGACCTCAGGCACAGTTTTGCAACGTACGCCGTTTCCAACGGAATCGACCCGAGGACTCTCGCAAGCCTCATGGGGCACTCGAAGGCGTCGATGACACTCGACAGATACGCCAGTGCCGACCCAGCAGCCACCGCATCGGCTATGAGAACTCTTGGACGCTTATATAAAGAGTGATTTGCTTCGTCGCAAGCAAAGAAGTCAACAGTGGCTCGGAGGCCCGGCTTTAACCGGGCCTTTTCTTGTTGCCTCGACCCTTCAACGTCTTTTTTGTCCATAGCGTCCGCCCTGCCCGTACTTTGACGAATGCCGGCGGCGGCGTGTCAGACTGCGAAATAAGAGAAATCGGCAAATTCCAGAAAGGAGACCGAAATGAAATTCAAAGAAAAGCGTATCGGAGTCGACGACTTCCGCAGTATGCCGGATATCGTCGATCCGCTGCCGGTCGCGTACCTGCTCGGCATCAGCGACCGCTCTGTCTACCGCCTCTGCCAGAACGGGACGTTCAAAGCCGTGAAGTGCGGCAAGTTATGGCGAATCAACCGCGATAGCGTTCTCAAGTATATCGGCGCATCAAATTAACCAAAGGTTACGGGAAACCAACCAATACAAAGCCCTGGAGGATTATATGTTTGAATTCGATAAAGCCAACGGCGTCATTGAACGCGGCGAGCTGCTGTACTCCGTCCCGCATGACTCCGAAATCGTTCTTGATACCGGCGTTCCCGCCTACTCGGGCCCGGCACTTCTAAAGTTCAAATATCCGGTGAAGCATGCACCGAGCGCACTTATCGTTACTCAGACCGTTGCTGAGAAACTGAACGAAAAACGTGCGTCGATCGTAGTTGAAATCATTAGGCGTTGGAAGGACATCCCCAAGGCCGACCTCGCACGCATCATTTTGGGAGCGGGTGCTTATTCCGGCGGTTTCAGCCTCAGTCCCATTGAGAAAATCGAGGAATCAATTGACCTCGACAGTCTTGAACTCTCTAACAAACTTATCGCTTATATGCCATTACCAGCTGATAAGGCACCAGAGAACTATCCGATCACCTTCACAGTATCTTGCTAAAAACGGGGGCCATTTGGCCCCCGTTTGTTAAGGAGTCTAGATGACAAAAACTAAAACCGTCAGCGTGAAACTCGACTCAAAGCTCTACACCGCCCTCAAGACGCGGGCCGAACTCAGCAACTCCAACATCAGCGACGAGATCCGCTCGCTCCTGCGCTCGGCGCTCGCCGCGGAGGGGCTCGACCTCTACGGCAACGAGGTCGCGGGCTTCATCCGCGGCGTCGTCGACGCCCGCATGGACGTCGCCGCACTCGACATCGAGCGCAAGCTCGACGCCACCGAGGACCGCATCGCCGCGGTCCTCTCGCGCCCCATGACTGCCGCCATCATGGCCGGCCTCATGTCGGCAGACGTCCTCAAGGCCTCCTACGCCTCGCTCGACGACGTCCCCGTCGCGGACATCTGGAAGAACTACCTCGCGCAGGCCGGCGAGCTCAGCCGCGCGGGCCTCGGCCGCATCGACGAGGTGAAGCTCCACGCGCGCGAGCGCGCCGATGGCTAGCCCGCCCGTCATCGTCAACCACTCCGTCGTCCGCGCGGGAGCGTCCGCGAGGGCGACCGCCGCAGGCCTGGCGGCATACGCCGGCACCCGCCGCGGCGTCGTCATCGAGGTAAGCGAGGCGGACGGCAGGAGGCTCGGCGTGGACGGCCTGGCCGCCTACGCCGCGAACAGGACCGGCTCGACGGGCGGCCTCTGGGGCGCGGACGGCCCGGTCGCCGTGGCGGAGGCCAGGCGTGCCATCGCCCAAAACGGCGGTGCGGTGCTCACCACCGTCGTCACGGTCCCGAACGACATCGCCCCAGCTGCCGGCCTCGACCGCCTGGACGCCTGGCAGGCGCTGGTGCGCTCCGAGTGGCCGAGGCTCTTCTCCGAGATGACCGGTGTGCCCGAGAGCCGCGTGGAGTTCTACGCGGCGATGCATGTCAACGGCACGAGCCACCACGTCCACATCCTCACGGTCGACCACGCGGGCGAGTGGGACGCGCTGCTCCCCAAGCGGAAGATGGAGGCGGCGCGGCTCGAGATCTCCTCGAAGGCCATGGCGCCGCTGCTGCGGGAGGCCTACATCGAGCGCGACCTCGCGAGGGAGGCCGCGCTGGACGCCGTCTCCCGCATAGACCGGAACCGTTTCGATATCGAGCTGCCGCCGGACGGAAGGATCGAGGCCGCCCACCTCAGGCGGTTCCACCCGGAGACGTCCGCCGTGCTGAGGGAGGCCCTCGACCGGGCGGCATCCGGCTCCCCCGAGCTCGCCGGCGCGCTGGACCGCCACGGGAAGGCGGTCGAGAGGTGCGCCGGCCTCAAGTGCCTGACCGGGGAGGCCCGAGACGCCTATGTTCGCAGGGTCGCCGCCGACCTCGGCCTCCGGTGCGAGAACGCGGCCCTGCGCGTCCTGGTACCCGACAGGACGCCGACTCGTGAGGAGATGCCGACGCGACGCGCCGCGCCCAGAACCGGCCCGGCGACGGAGAGGCGGCGGGAGGCCGGCCTCGCCACCGAGGCCCGGGCCTGTATCCCGAAAAGGCGCCTTGAGGCAATCGGCCGAAAGGTCGCCCGCGGCCAGTCGATCGAACGCAACGACTTAAAGGGGTGCCCCACGGCGGAGCGGATCTTCCGGCAGGTGCCGTCGGCCGGCCCGGCCCTCGGACGCGCGGCCGCGATGACGGCCTTCATCGCAAGGGAGGCCACGCGGGACGCCGGTGGCCGCGACATGGGGGACGAGGCCGGAGAGAGGGTCCTGCGGCTCATCGCCTCGGCCCTGCGGATTCTGGCATCCGGCGGCACCGGGCCGTCGAGTGCCCCGACCGTGAAGATTGCGAACAGGATAGAAAGGACAATGAGAAGATGAAACCCAAATCCTTCAACCGCAACATGAGGAGGGAGCTCGCCGACACGCTGGCGGCCCACGGTATAGTCGCCGTCGTCGCCGCCATCGCGACCGTCAGCGCGTGGGACTACGCGAGCTGGTGGATGGCATCGCTCGCCTCCGACCTCTCCACCCTGTTGCACTTGCAGGTTGGCGACCCGGGGGCCGAGCCCGACACCGTCCTCCGCAACCCGTTGGATACGCTCGCCGACACGTTGGCAACCGGGAAAGTGGGCGGGCTGCTGGCCGCGGTCGCAGCCGTCGCAGTCACCATCATGGTCCTCGGCCTCGTCTCGTGGGCACGTTCGTGGCTGAGGCTCCACGACGGGACGTTCGCCGGCGACCGCGCGCCCACGCGCACGCACGGGGACGCCTGGCTCGAGTCGAGGCCGTCCAGGGTCGCAAGGCGCTGCCCGCCGTGGGACGGGAAGGAGGCCGCGAGGGGGCTCGTTGCGGCCGGCTGCGTCGGCGGCGGGATCGCGATGGTCCCGGCCATCCACTGTCTCATAAGGGCGGGCAGCGGCGCAGGCAAGACGAGAAGGTCTCTTGCCGTCAGCGTGGCCGCCGCGATCGACCGCAACGCCCACGGGATCCCGACCTCCGTCATCGTCCACGACCCGAAGTCCGAGATCCGCGCATGGACCGAGCCGCTCGCCAGGAGGGCCGGGATGGAGGTCGTCGCCATTCGGCTCGACGAGCCCGTCAAGTCGGCGAGGTTCAACCCCCTCGACCGCGCTATCGCGGCACTCGGGACCGAGGGCGTCGCCGGTGCCGTGGCCGAGCTCCGCGAGCTGTCGTCCGCCATCGTGCCCGACGCCTTCTCCTCTGGCCAGAGGTTCTTCACGGACGCCAGCCGCAACCTGCTGACCGGCCTCTGCCTGCTCGCGATTACGGACGATCGGATCCCCGACGGCGCGCGGAACCTCTCGACCGTGCTCGCGCTCCTGGAGCCCCGTGACGGGAAGAGCGCCGTGAAGTCGCTGGAGGAGCTCGCCGCGGACCTGCCGGCGGGAAACCCGGCGCGCCAGTTCCTCCTCGTCGCCTCGTCGAACGGCGGCGGAGGGGAGGCCCTCGTCTCCACCGCGCGCAACTACCTCATGTCCTTCTGCGACGACGACGTCAGCCGCATGCTCTGGAGCGGCGAGGTCGACCTCGCATCGGTCGGGCGCAAGCCGACCATCCTCTACATCGCCAGCGCGACGGACCGCGGCGACCGCGGCGCGCTCGTCTCGTGCATCTTCTCGCAGGCGCTGTCGGCGCTGCGCGAGACCGCGCGCCTGTCAGGCGGCAGGCTGCCGGCGGAGACCCTGCTCGCCATCGACGAGGGGTCCGGGATCCCCAAGATCCCCCGCCTCCTCGGCGACCTCGCCGAGGTCCGGAGCATCGGGCTGCACGTCGTCTTCGTGCTCCAGAACACCCATCTGCTCGAGGCGCGGTGCGGCTACTCCAGGGCGGAGTCGGACGCGCTGCTGGCGCTGCTCGGCACCCAGGTCGTCCTCTCGGTTGAGTCCGTCGGCGAGGCGGAGGAGGTCAGCAAGCGCCTCGGCGACTACAGTGTCAAGACGACCGGGCAGAGCTCCACCAAGGGGACGCAGAGCTCCTCGTCCGGCAAGTCGTTCTCCGTGGCGCGCCGTTCGCTGATCACCCCGTCGGAGCTCATGGCCTGGAGCGCGCGCGAGAACGGCGCGCTCGTGATCGACGCGGAGGGACCGATGGCGCTCGCCAGCCGCGACATCACGGAGACGTTCTTGGGGCCGCTGCTGGGCATGACGTCGCCGGAGGCCGAGGGCGCGCTGCTCGCGCGGGCGCTCGAGGGGGAGGTCCGCAACACCTCCCCGGCACCGGTCTGGCGCATCCCGGAGAAGCCGAAAAAGCCCAAGGGGTCGCCGTCCGGCGGCAGGAAGCGCAAGGCGTCCGCCGCGCCCGACGGGTTCTGACGCGTCATACGGCCCTGCCTGCGAAAACCACCCGCCGTCATACGGCACGCGGGGCGCGTATGACGGAGGGCCGCCGTCGCCTTTCCGGCTTGACCGGCAACGCTACCAGCGAAAACGAACTCGGCCCGCCGAGTTGCGCCGCAAAATCCCGGGCGCCCGTAGTGCGCCCTTATCCTGCTCCCACCGTCCAAGGCACTTGGGCGGCGGGAGTTCCGCATCCCCGGGAAAAGAAAAGCGCGGCCCATCCGGACCGCGCTTGCGCTCTCCTCCTATTTCACCCCGCGACGTAGACCGTCCGGCCCGTCTCGCAGTCGATGGTCTCGGCGTCCCCGAAACCGACCCGGACGGCAGCCCATCCGCCGGAGCGCGCCAACGCGTCGGCCTCGGACCTCGCGGCGCTGATGAGGCGCCCGAGCTCGGGCGAGCCCGCCGGCGCGGTCCCCACCTCGAACGCGCCGCCGTCGCCGCCCGACTCGTACTCGACGACGACCGTCGAGCCGAGCGCCTCCTCGAGGGTCTCGGTCAGGCCGCCCATGCCGTCGAGGGCGCGCCCGGCGACCGTGGCCAGCGGGTAGCGGGCCATCCCGGACGCCGCCGAGCGGGCGGCCATGCGGAGCATGCCGGCGGCCTCGAGCGCCTCGAGGAGCGCCGCGGGCACGTCGGCGTCGACGGCGATGTTGCCCCGCCCGCGGCACCACTCGGCCGCCGCCGGCACGCTCGCCGTGAGCACGCCCCACTCGGCCATGTAGCCCTCGGAGCGCGGGTCCGTGGCGTCGAGGAGGAGGACGGCCAGGCCGCCGCCCGCGCACTCATCGGCCACGAGGGCGAGGCGGACCGCCTCGCCCATGGAGTCGAACTCGACCGTGACCATGTGTCTACCTCCTCCTGACGGCGCTGAGCGGCTTCGGGGAGAAGTGCTCGTCGCGCTCGACGGCGGCGAACCCC
>CATYHY010000036.1 GCA_958407085.1 uncultured Collinsella sp.
TCCCACTCGATAACGGGTGCCGCAGGTAAATGAGGCGCTCGTTTTGCCTCAGTCCGTTCTATCAGGCATTCTCCCATCGCCGTTTGATACTCATTTGGTCCTCACGCCGGCTAATCTGACCACAATTAGGGCAGGGCATACCCCTTCTTAAATCGCTCGTCAAAGGGACAGAAATCGCTATAGACATAGCCGTCAATAAGCGATGAACCGTTCGGTTGGCGTATCTCATGCTGCCGGAACTTCTCGACATAGCCATCGGACTTATCGTGCTCGAAATAGTCGAACTGATCAAGCCATTCGTCGTATTCATCGGCCCGCTTCACGCGCGTTTCATACCTCTTCGCCCATTCAAAAAGAAAAGAGTCGGGAACAGGCGCTCTCGCTAGAAGCGCCGGCCCCTCTTCCAGCTGAACCGGAATCAATCCATATGAAGCCGAGAGCTGAAATAGCGCATGAGCAGCTTGAACAGGACTACCGAAATCGGTAAATACAAGCGCTCCCCTCTTCACCTCAAGAGCGCTGGACAGTTTTTGAAGCGCCGCATATTTCGGCACCCTAGCCCCCTGCTCATACGAACGTAGCGTTGCGAGGGAGAGATCGGCCTCTCGGGCCAAATCCAGCTGGGTCTTTGCAGGGGTACACCGCGCCCTTAGCTCTGGCAGCTTCTTGGACTGCATCCTATTTTGCCAGGGCGTAATCGGCACCCAGGACTCTCGCGGATCATATTCATATCGAAGGGGAAACTGGGACGGATCAAAGTCTGCTGCGTAGTTGTCCTTCCATCTTTCATAGTCGTCTCGGTCGGAGTCGCTCTCGATCTGAGCATACTGAGCGGCCCACTTTTTTAGAAACGCCTTCATGAAGGGCGAGGTCGGCTTGAGCGCAGAATAGTGCTCGTTTGCAACAGGCTCGAATCCGTATGTCGCGGCGAATTGGAAAAAAGCCTGAGCAATCAGATCCGTATCACTGAAGTCGTAATAGTGCAGCGACTCGGCCCGTATTCCGAAAGCGTTCGCAAGTCTATCCAAATGCTCCTCCTTCGGGGCGGACTTCATCAGCTCGTAATTTCTTAAGGCCGATTCCGGGATTCCCGCTGCCTGCGCGGCCACCTTTCGAGTCCATTTTCGCGTCGAACGAAGACGAAGCAGCTTCTGAGACAGCTGCTGCCTTCCCCAGCGTTTACTCGTCTGTTCCCATTCCCTATCGACCACATATGACGACAAAGCTTCCGAAATTGCACCGACGCAGTCGACGGCAGTCATCCAAATACACCTCCAACAAATAGTTGCCTCAAGTGTACACGTGAAACCTTATGTGTGCAGAAAATGTATTAGATGCGACTTTCGCAGCAAGATTGAAGCCAATTTCTAATTTTTGTAGCACTTGATGCTTTTTTTGGACATAATCAAGACAAGGGGGCAACCGGTGCCCCACCCTGGAAAGGAGACTACATATGACACGTCAGCTTATCGGCGCGGAGGAGGTTGCCGAGATCACGGGCATGAGCAAGTCCTATTCGTTCAAGCTGATCAAGACTTTGAATGCAGAGCTTGCAGCTCAGGGGATCATGACCATCCCCGGGAAGGTCCAGCGCTCGTATTTCGAGGCACGCCTTCTCTCCACCCCTTCTAAGCAGAAGGTGGCGATGGCCCATGTCGGTTAGCCGCGACAAGAAGCGCGGGACCTGGACAGTCGAGGCTTGGTATCGCAACTCTATGGGCGAGCGTCATAAGAAGACGAAGCGCGGGTTCGCCTCCAAGAAGGAGGCTGTGGCTTGGGAGCGCGACTTCCTCGCCTCCTGCGACGAGCGTGTCGAGGTCACCGTCGAGGCCTTCGTCAAAACCATGTACGCACGTGACATCTACCCTCGACTGCGAGTCGGCACCAGGCTCACCAAGGATGCCATTATCGACAAGTACATCCTGCCCATTTTTGGCCCCATGCGCCTTTGTGACGTCAAGGCTGCGGACGTGGTGCGTTGGGAGAATTGGCTCCTTGAGCAGAACCTGTCGCAGAGCTATCTCCACACCATCTGCAACCAGTTCTCAGCCATCTTCAACCACGCCGTCCGATTCTACCGCCTGCCCCAGAATCCCATGTTGGCGGCGGGAAAGGTCGGCTCCAAGCGCCCCGAGAAGGAGATGCTCTACTGGACCCCTGCCGAGTTCAAGCGCTTCTCCCAGGCCATCGAGGACAAGCCGCTCATCTACCTTGCATTCCTCACGCTCTACCTCTCGGGCTGTCGCGAGGGCGAGCTCCTCGCCCTCCGTCCGGAAGACATCGACTTCAATCTCAACGTTATCCGTATCCGTCATTCCTACGCCCGCATCAAGGGCGAGGACGTTATCGGTCCACCCAAGACGCGCGCCTCGAAGCGCGACATCGTCATGCCGAGCCTCCTTCGTGAGGAGCTGCGTGATTATCTGTCGACACATCCCGAGATCGCCCCTACCGACCGGCTCTTCCCCGTCACGAAGCACGCGTTGTCGCATGAGATGAAGAGGGGTTGCGAGCTCTCGGGCGTGAAGCGCATCCGCATCCACGACATCCGCCACTCGCATGTCAGTGCGCTCATCAACAGCGGCTACTCGCCCACGGCGATCGCCGACCGCATGGGTCACGAGACCGCCGAGGTAACGGAGATGTACTCGCATCTTTTCCCCTCGACCCAGCACGACCTCGTGGAGGCGCTGGACGAGGTGATGTCGGATGTCTAGGCCGATTGTGGACGCCAAGGGACGCCGTCGCTGCAAGACCATCGCCTTCCGCATGTCGCCCGCAGAGGCGGACCAGCTCGACCTCCGCGTCGCTTTGAGCGGTCTGTCGAAGCAGGAATTCATCGCGAGAAGCCTGCTGGAAGGCACTTTTACTGTGGTCGCAACCACCCGTATGCGCAAGGCGGTTAAGGAGCGCATGGGACCTGTCGTAGCGGAACTCCGGCGTATCCGGCGCGCAGGAGATATGGACGACGAGCTCGTCGAGTCGCTTGAGACGCTCGCCGCCTTTGCCGGATCGTTCGCGCCCGAGCGCTCCCCTGTGGAGCTTGAAGACGCCCTAATCGCAAACCTGGGTCTGGACGACGGCCTCCCCTACCAAAGCTCGGCCGTCGCCCAAAAACATGAGCCCACACGTAAGGAGGACTCTGTCGATGAATCTTAGCATGATGAATTCCGCCCGACGCCGCGCCGTCTTGCGCGACTACCGCCTCGACCACCCCTTGTCGAAGGAAGAGCTGGTCGAGCGCCTTATCGACACGGAGCTTCGCCTCCGCTGGCTCGAAGCACTTGCCTCCGCAAAGAACCACCCCATCAATGGCCCTCGCCGTCACCATTCTTGTGAGGCGATCTGATGGGCACGCAGAAGCACGACGACGCCCCCGAGCCGCAGTCCCCGGAGCGCCGCTCCCCACCGACGGTCAACGAGATCGTCGAGGAGCTCAAGTCTCTTCCCCTGAACGTCGGCTACAACCGTCTCGCGAACGAGCTCTTCAAGACTGGGCCCCTGCCCTGGGATGCAGATTCGCGGGAACGCCGGTGGCGCGATAGCGACGACGCACGGCTCTTCGCCCTCCTCCAGCAGATCATCTCTCTCCAGAAGGAGAAGTTCATGCTGCTCGCGCTGACCATCGTCGGCGAGGACAACGCCTATGACCCGCTCGTTGCCATGCTCGATGCCCTCACCTGGGACGGCATCCCGCGCGTAGGGACGCTCCTCAATGTCTACCTTGGCGCGGAGAGGAACGCATACGTCTCGGAGGTCGAGCGCATCTTGTTCTGCGAGGGCATCGCCCGCGTCTACAGCCCGGGCTGCAAGGCCGATTACATGCCCATCCTGTGCGGTGCCGGAGGCATCGGCAAGTCCTCCTTCGCGAGGGGCCTCGCCATGCGCGACGAGTATTTCAGCGACTCCGTGATCAACCTCGGCGACGTCAAGCTCACGGGCGAGCAGAACCGGGGCAAGTGGATCATTGAGATTCCCGAGCTCAACGGCATGTCCGAGCGCTCTATCGAGAGCGTGAAGGCTGGGGTCACCCGTCAGGTCGATGAATTCCGAGGGGCCTATTGCCGCAGGACGGAGGCGTTTCCCCGGCGCGTAGTCTTCGTCGGTACCACGAACGAGGCCGACTTCATCCGCGAGCGGACGAGTGGCGCAAGGCGCTTCCTCCCGGTGCTCTGCGGCATCGAGCGCACGGAGAGTTCCGTCTTCGACGAGAGCTTTCCCGCCGCCGTCCACCAGGCATGGGCAGAGGCCCGCACGTGGATGAAGACGGGTGATCCCCGCTTCTCGACCGTCCTAACGCCTGAGATGGAGACAGAGGCGGCCGCACAGCGCGGACGCTTTGTCGAGGAGGACCCCTGCGTGCAGAAGGTCCTCGCGTATCTCCCCGGCAACACCGACCGTCCCATGTGCACGTTCGAGATCCTCGACAAGGCCCTCCGTCTCGAAAAGACCAAGGCAAACTGCAAGATGGTCAGCCGCATCCTGTCATCGCAGTGCCCTGGATGGGTCCCGGGCAACAAGCGCCTCTGTCCCCCGTACGGCAAGCAGCGCTGCTGGGTGTACCGGGAGACGGATTAGGGCCGATGGAGGTGCCGCAGCATTCCGTTGCGGCACCTCCCTCGCCGCCCCTCACCTGCAAAGTCTCTCGATGGTGCCAAAGGTGCCATTGGCCCAGAAACTCTTTCCTGTTCTTTGGCACCTTCGGCACCGCAACGTTTCGCCGCAGCTAGAAGCGTTACCAACGAAGAAGCTCAAATGAATCGCCGGTACCCATACGGCACCGGCAGAGAGGAAAACCATGATGGAACTTGTCAAGAAAATCAAATCGCATCTCGACGACCTCCTCGGAACCGTCCCCAAGCACAAGGACGACGCTGTCGGCTCCGTGCTCACCCATCTGCTGGAGTCCGACCCCGACCTGGGCTTCGCGCGCGCGGCGCGCCCTGTCGAACACCCGGGCTTCACGCGCATCGTCCGTGCCGGAATCGCTTACTACGCGAAGCCGGATTTCAAGATTCTGAACCCGTTCAAGGAAGGCGGGAACGGCGTCTACTTCGTCAAGGGCTGCAACGACGACCCGACCGGCATCTTCTTCACCGATGCCTACCGCGTCAACGATGCGGAATACGGCGACGCCATCGAGGCCTACCTCTTCGCCTACGGCATCCCCCGCGATGACCTCGCCATGGTGCCCGTCACCTTCTGGCCCAGGACCTACGAGCGCACGCCCGAGAACATCGCCGCCCTCCGCGCTGTCGGTGCGCCCCTCCCGAACGAGGGACTCTAAAATGGCCATCGGAAAAGACGGGTCGAAGGTCATGAGCCTCCGGCTCCCTGACAAGGCATATCGCCGCCTCCACGCCTACGGGGTTTCCAAGGATCTTAGCGACAGCGCAGCCGCCCGCGAGCTCATCGCCGCCGGGCTCGCCTCCGACGGCCTGGCGCTCTACTCGACCGAGCTCGGCACCTATCTCCGCGGCGTCATGCAGCCGCTACTCGAGCAGCTCGACCACACGCTCGACGAACGCAACGCCGAGCAGGAGGACCGCATCGCGCGCGTCGTGCACCGTGCTACACGCGCCTCTATCGTCGCGGCAATCGCGGCAGTCGAGGTCGAAAAGGGCACGTTCGAGGGCCTGGATGGCGTGAGCGCCTCGGACATCTACGCCGCTTACGACAAGCAAGCCGGCCTCATGCAGCGTGGCATGACGCTCTCGGAGGCGAGGGGGCGCCTTTCTGATGGCAAGTCGTAGCAGCCTCGTCGTGAACGCCCGCGTGCACCTCCCCGGGTCGCGCGGGCGTTCCGCCGTCATCACCAACAACATCGAATACGTCGCCACGCGCGAGGGAGCCGACAAGTCAGCCACCGTCGACGACCTCAGGCGCTCCGAGCTCGCTGAGAAGATGGGGCTCGTCGGCTACTACGCCGAGAGGCCCGGATCGACCGCGCTCTTCGACCAGAACGGGGCCGTCCCGCTCCGCACGGCCCGCAGGGAGCTCGAAAAGGCTGACGGAGCGATTGCTACCGTTGTGCTCAGCGTCCGCAGGGACGAGGCATGTGAGCTCGACCTCGCGTGCAAGGAGGACTGGCAGCGCTTCTGCCGCCGAAACCTCGCGCCGGCGCTTGCCGAGGCAATGGGCATCCCCGAGTCCAGCGTCCGTTGGGTAGCCGCCGAGCACGAAAACCACCCGAATTCCAAGCACGCGCACGTTATTGCGTGGTCGTCCGATGGCTCGTTCGATTCACTCATGGCCCGCAACAGGCTCGACCGGGCTAGAAACGCGCTCACCGACGCGGCCCTGGCCCCGGCGCTCGCGGCCGAGTATGAGGCCCGCGACCTCGCGAGGTCGCGGGCGGTCGACGCCGTCCGCCAAATCCCCGCCGACGAGATTGGCGTCACGCTGCCTGCGGACGGCCGAATCTCCTACGCGCACCTCCGCCGCTGGCACCCAGATGTCGCCAAGGCCGTCGATGTCGCAATCGCGGAAGCAGGGTCGAGGCATCCTGAAATCAAAGGGGCGAGCGCCGCTTACAGCAAGTCCGTGGAGCGTTGCGCCGGCCTCAAAGGCCTCGAAAGCGTTGCGCGGGACCGCTACGTGAACGACGCCATGCGCGAGCTACGCGCGCGCCAGGGCAACGCCCTGCTGAGGATCATCGCACCCGACCGGACAACGGACCCCGAAAGGGAACTGATGAGGTCCGCAAGGCCGGACGGCGGGCCTGCAACGGAGCGCAAGCGCATGAAACCGCTCGTCGGCGAGGTCCGCGCCTGCGTCACCGGTGAAGATCTGGAGGGGGCGCGAGAAGCCGTCCGCGAGCTCAGGCCTATCCCGGAGAGGTGTCTCCGGTCATGTCCGTCCTACGCGCTTTCTATGGCAAAAGCCCCGGTTGCCGTGAGCAGAGCCCTTACCAAAGCGCTCGCGTTCGCAACGGAGAACCCCAGAAGCAAGAAGGACCCGTCAGATGAGGTCGGCCAGAAAGCCGAGCGCGCGCTCGCAAGGGCGCTCGCAGCCGCTGCATCGGCCGCGATCAGGGGCGATACGGCGGGCATCGTACTCGACCCCGCGAAAACCATAGTGAAGGGAATGATTCTATGAGCAAGCAGAAGAGCTTCAACGTCGACGAGGGCGCGCATTTCAAGCGCTGTGTCGCCGCCGGCACGGCCGCTGGGACCGCGATCGCGTTCGTCCTACTGCCGGCAGCATGGCACTGGCTGAAAGCATGGGTCACCGGCATCGCCGCGACGCTCACAAGCTTCGGGACGGCCGCAGCACCCGAACTCCCCGATACCATGTTCCAAAATCCACTCGAAGTCCTGCCGGAGCTGATCCAGGACGACGCCTTCCTCGTGGGATGCGCGGCGACCCTCGCCATCTCCACGATAGCAGGCGTCTGGAGCCACTTCGACTGGTCGCGCTGGCTCCACGACGGGACTTGGGTCGGTGGGCGCCGCGCGCCGGGCGCGCCCATCCACGGCGACGCGAGGCTCATCTCGGCACACGGCGAGCTTAAGCGCAAGAGCAAATCGTGGCAGGAGGGCGAAAGACCCTCGGGTGGCACACTGGTCGTGGGCGAGATCGGGAAGAGCGTCAGGCTCATCGACTCGGTCCACGCTTGCATCCTTGCCGAGAGTGGCGAGGGCAAAAGCCGTCGAGTCGCCATTTTGTCAGCCTTGGCTAACTTCGAGCAAGGCCGTTCCATCATCATCAACGACATCAAGGGCGAGCTCAGAGCCTTCCTTGAGCCTGCGTTCGAGAAGGCGGGCACTCACCGCATCGTCGACGTGATGTTCGACGCGCCCGCATCCTCGGTTCGGTTCGATCCGCTCGAGAGGGCAAAGGAGGCCTTTAGGGCGGAGGGGGCCGGCGGCTGCGCGCGAGAACTGCGCGAGCTCTCGCGCTGCATCGTGCCCGCGCCGTCGAAAGGCCAGCCGTTCTTCTACGACGGCGCTCGGAACCTCTTCGTCGGTATCTCCCTCGCCCTCATCGAGGACGCGTCCATCCCGGAAGACGAGAAGACCGTCATGTCCGTCGCGGCCGCAATCTCGCCGTCGGGCGATCAAGGCCCGCTTGACCGCATCGCCGCCCTGGCGGCGTTTTTGCCCGCCGGAGACCCCGCCCTCCCCTTCCTCGGCGGACTCAACGGTGAGCACGGAGGCGGGCCCGGCATCGTCTCGACTCTGAGCAACTGCCTCACCGAGTACGTCGACGGCAACGTTGCCCGGATGCTTCACGACGACGAGTGCGGCCTCGGGGACATCGGCGAGGAGCCCACGGCGGTCTTCATCTCATCGTCCTCGGCAACGGGCAACTACAAGAAACTCGTCCAGACGTTCGTTTCCCAAGCGCTCTCGGCGCTGCGCTCCTGCGCTGCGGGCCATGCCGGGCGCTGCCCCGTCGAAACCATCCTCCTCCTCGATGAGGCGGCGTCCCTCGGCCGCAACGAGAGGATCGTCCAGGACCTGGGAGAGATGCGCTCAGAAGGCGTCCATGTTCTCTGGTTCTGTCAGTCGCTCCTCGCACTCCAGTCCGTCTCCGGCTACAGCCGAGAAGAAGCCGAGACGATACTCGACCTCCTCAAGGACAAGGTCGTTCTCTCCTGCTCCAACCTCGACACCGCGCGCAAGCTCTCGGAGTCGATGGGCTCCTACACGGCGGTCGCTCAGTCCACGAACCGAACGAGGGGAACGAACACCGGCTCGACGGGCACGAGCGAGGGGCTCGTCCGCAGGCCGCTCATCACGCCCGACGAGCTCCAGCGTTGGACTGGCCGCGAGACGGGAGCCCTCGTGATCCACGACGGCGTACCTATGGCCTTCCCCAGCAGGGACGTCACCGAGACCTTCGTCGGGCCCATGCTCGGGATGACGTCCCCCGAGGCCGAACGGGCACTTATGGAGCAATCTACCGCTCGCCGCGAGATCAGGAACGAGACGGTACCGAAGGTTTGGCAGGGCCCGACCGACCCCGGCGGCGCGGCGACAGCACCGACGAAGCCGAAAACGGTGGCAGGATACGTTCCCGAGGGCTTCTAGCCGCGTAATCGCCCATATCCAGCGGAAACGCCTCGATCAACTACGCGCTCGCACCCGCATACCACACGCGCGTACGGGTGTTTTTCGTTTTAGGTACAGGCATCTACCTGCGCCTTCGAACTCGGCTCGCCGAGTTGCGCCGCTTGCCTCCGGCGAAACGTAGTGGAGCCTTATCCTGCACCGCCACTTCGTGGCGGAAAACCGAATCCAAAGCGATGCGTAGCATTCGAGCCATAGCGTCGAAAAATGACGCCAGAAGCCGGCAGCCGAGCTAGCCATCGAACAGGTCTGAATCGAAAAACTCTCTCAAGGAGACGCCGAGCCCGCCTGCGATGCGCTCGATATTCTCGATGGAGACGTTGCGCTTGCCGGTCTCGACTTCGGCGAAATAGGTGCGCGACATCTCGATGGAATATGCGAAGGCCTCTTGGCTCACGCCGAGCCCGGCCCTCAATTCCTTGACGCGAAGCCCCACGCGCATCTTGGGGCCCAGTTGAGTCATCGGCACCTCCTTACCGTCGGTGTCAATGATTCGGCCCTGTTCTATATAAGTCACACCTATATAAGTGACAATTTGAAATACAATACGGGAATCAGAGGATTTCAATCTGGGAGGAAGCACGATGAACATTGAAATCTCTAGGAGGGCGTTTCTCGCAGCGGGACGCCTCGCCGTCATGGGCTCGCTCGGGCTCGCCGGGTGCGGCAAGAGCAGCATCAGCGGCAAGACCCTCTACTACTACTCGGTTTGCGGCAGCGTGGCCCTTGGCAAGGTGTGCGCGAACAAGCCCGGATCCGCGTCGACGATCAAGTTCGAAGAGAGCACCTGGCACTATGTCGGCTCCCAGGAGCTCAGCGGCGATTGGGAAGCCGAGGGCGACGATGTGGTTCTGTCCTCCTCGCAGCTAGGCACCGTTACGCTCGTGAGGCAGGACGACGGGAGCTACGTGCCCTTGGGGTGCGAAGACTACGGCGAGAGGTACTTCGAGGACGAGTCGGCGGCAAAGTCCTACTACGACGAATACACGGCG
The DNA here is from genome assembly GCA_958407085.1 of uncultured Collinsella sp. GTDB lineage: Bacteria > Actinomycetota > Coriobacteriia > Coriobacteriales > Coriobacteriaceae > Collinsella. Next base: position 10,067 of record CATYHY010000036.1, read on the forward strand.
GCCACGCCCGACAGGGTGAGAGACACACTGGAGAGTGCCACCTGGTCGGTGAAGAACCCGCCCTCGACCCAAACCGTCGCAGAGACGCTCTCGTTCGACGACGGCTCGCTCGCATTCACGAAGGGCGAATACCAGAGGAAGGGCTCTTACACCGACGCCCCGCGCGAGAGCTCATGGCTCGCCTCGGACCATTCCGGCGAATACGAGCTCGACGTGACCTCCCAGTGGGTGAGCTCGGACGGATCGTCGCCGCGACCCTTAATCTACGAGGGGACGATGACCGTCGGGGGCGAGGCGACAAACTTTAAGCTGTCCGACCGCAGGGGCTCCCTCACGCTAACCCTTTCCTCCGAGTGGAGCGCGGTGGTGTTCGTCAATGGAGAGTAGGCGCGACAGGGGCACCGAACCATGCGGAAACAGGCGACTCGTGGCGGCAATCATCACGCAAGCGAAGTCGAAGAGGAAGGCGATAGCGACGGCGGCCGTCCTGCTCGCCGCAATCCTCGCTCTCGCCTGGCCGCACGCCATGCCCATGGGAAATAAAGACGAAGGCAATTCGGCTGCGTCCATGCAGGGAGAAGCCGCGGGAACAACCGAAGAAGACAATGAGACGAGCTCCGTCGCGCGAGGCGACATGAACGAAGTCTCCGGACCGACGACCGAAGACGCCCAGGCTGGGGAAGCCGCTGCGAACGAGAGTAGGACGACGGGTAACGGCTCGAACGTCCCGTCGTCCGGGAAGAGCGGTAAGGACTCCGGCGGATCAGGATCGGGAAACTCCTCCGCGCAGGGAGCCGTCTCCCATCGGCACAACTGGGTTGCCCAGACCAAGACCGTCCATCACGACGCGCAGTACAAGACCGTCCACCACGATGCGGTTGTGAAGTATGTCAACATTTGCAATAACTGCGGTGCGGATATTACCGGGAACGAAGCTGCTCATATTAAGAACTCGTTGCTTAATGGCGGTAACTGTGGTTCTTGTCATTCAGAAACTCGTACTGTGCAGGCGGCTTATGACGAACAGGTAAAGGTTTCCGATGCCTACAACGAACAGGTTCAGGTAAGTGCGGCATGGGACGAGACCGTGACCACCGGGTACAAGTGCTCGGGCTGCGGCGCCACGAAATAGCCCCCCGCCACCGGATTCCTGGTCAGAGCGTGTATATGCCGGACAGGAGCCCATCGACGGCAAGCGCATAAATCCCAAAACTCGTCACGCGCCCTCGAGTTGCCTTAAGCAAGGTTCCAAGGGGCAACAGCCCCTTGGCGCGCAGGGGTGCGGGGATGGCGCGAGGCATCCCCGGAATAGCTGGCGCGGGCACGCCGATGGCGTGCCCGCGCTCTCTGGATGCGCCTCACCCCTCTCCGACGACGTACATGGTCCGTCCACTCTCGCAGTCGATGCTTTCCACGTCGCCGAGCCCGATGCGGACGGCGGCCCATCCGCCCTCATCCCCCACCAGGGCATCGGCCTCGCCGCGCGCCTCCGAGACGAGCCGCTCGAGCCCGGGCGACCCTTCCGGCGCGACACCCACCTCATAGGCCCCTCCCTCGAGGTCCGTCTCGTACTCAACGACAACCGTCAGCTCGTTTCCCTCGCCCGAGCAACCTACGGCGCCGCACTCGAACATCTCCATGGAGTTACCTCCTCCTGATGGCGCTGAGCGGCTTCGGGGAGAAGTGCTCGTCGCGCTCGACGGCGGCGAACCCC
>CATYHY010000037.1 GCA_958407085.1 uncultured Collinsella sp.
TCGACGAGGACGACCTGGTGTCGATCCTGACCGAGCCCAAGAACGCCGTGGTGCGTCAGTACCGCAAGATGTTCCAGCTCGAGGACGTTGAGCTGGAGTTTGAGGACGCCGCCCTGCACGAGATCGCCCGCATGGCGCTCGCTCGCAAGACTGGCGCCCGCGGCCTGCGCTCCATCTGCGAGGACGTGCTGCAGCAGACGATGTTCGACCTCCCCAGCGAGGAGGGCGTCACCAAGGTTATCGTGACCGAAGCCTCCGTAAAGGGCGAAGAACAGCCCCAGCGTATCTACGGCTAAACCAGCCTAAAACGTGTTTGCAAATAGCCTCTGACCATCCGCGGTCGGAGGCTATTTTATAGATACGCAATAACCCCAACTACCTGTGCTATTCTGTGTGTTTGTTTAAGCCAAAGCGAAGTCAATTCAGACTGAAGTAATCGATACCTAAGGCGTGTCCGCCTGCTTGGTTTTCGTAGATTCCGCACGAGCCGAAGAGCACTAAATGTGCTCTTCGTGCGAGCCCAGGACCTGACCGAGCGAAAACCAAGCAGGCGGACACGCCGACGGGCAAGGGAGAGATATATGGAAGAAATGCCCAAGAACTACGATCCGTCGACCAACGAGCCGGCGATCCTGCAGAAGTGGCTCGACGGCGGCTACTACAAGCGCCGTGAGGGCGTGGGCGACTGCACCGTCACCATTCCGCCTCCCAACGTGACTGGCAAGCTCCACATGGGCCACGCCACCGATGACTCTATCCAGGATGCCATTGTCCGTATGGCCCGCATGCGCGGCAAGTCCACGCGCTGGGTGCTGGGTACCGACCACGCCGGTATCGCCACGCAGACCAAGGTCGACAAGAAGCTCAAGAGCGAGGGCATCAGTCGCCTGGAGATTGGTCGCGACAAGTTTGTCGACGCCTGCTGGGATTGGACCCACGAGTACGGCGGCATCATCGTCGAGCAGATCAAGCGCATGGGCTGCTCCGTCGACTTCGACAACGAGCGCTTCACAATGGACGAGGACTACGCCCAGGCCGTGCGTAAGGTCTTCTGCGACTGGTACCACGACGGTCTGATCTATCGCGGCAAGCGCATCGTCAACTGGTGCCCCAACTGCACCACCGCCATCTCGGACGACGAGGCCGAGTACAAGGACGAGAAGGGCCACCTGTGGCACCTGCGCTACCCGCTGACCGAGCCGGTCAACGGCCAGGACTACATCGTCGTCGCCACCACGCGCCCCGAGACCATGCTCGGCGACACGGGCGTCGCCGTCTCCCCGAAGGACCCCGAGAAGGCCGCCTTTGTGGGTAAGACCGTCAAGCTCCCCATCGTCGACCGTGAAATCCCCATCTTTGAGGATTGGCATGTCGACGCCAACTTTGGTTCCGGCTTTGTCAAGGTTACCCCGGCCCACGACCCCAACGACTACGCCATGGGTCAGGCTCACGACCTGCCGCAGATCAACATCTTCGACGAGCACGCGGTGGTCGTCGAGGGCTATGGCGAGTTCACCGGCATGACCCGCGAGGAGTGCCGCGAGGCCGTCATCAAGTGGTTCGAGGAGCATGACCTGCTCGATCACGTCGAGGAGCACGACCACTCCGTCATGCACTGCTACCGTTGCGACGCCGCGCTTGAGCCATGGCTTTCCGAGCAGTGGTTTGTGGCCGTCGACAAGCTTAAGGGGCCGGCGCTCGACGCCGTCAACTCCGGCAAGGTCACCTTCCACCCCGCGCGCTGGACGCAGACCTATACCACCTGGATGGAGAACCTCAAGGACTGGTGCATCAGCCGCCAGCTGTGGTGGGGCCACCGTATCCCCGTGTTCTACTGCGAGGACTGCGGCTGGGAGGACGCCCTCACCGAGGACACCGATGTGTGCCCCAAGTGCGGCGGCCATCACGTACACCAGGACGAGAACGTGTTGGACACCTGGTTCAGCTCTCAGCTGTGGACTTTCGCCACGCAGGGCTGGCCGCAAAAGCCGGAGCTGCTCGAGGGCCATCACCCCACGACGGCGCTCGTCACCGCGCGCGACATCATCGCGCTGTGGGTCGCCCGCATGGTCATGAGCTCGCTGTACTTCCTGGACGAGGTGCCGTTTAAGGACGTCGTCATCTACCCGACGATCCTTGCCAAGGACGGCAGCCGCATGTCCAAGTCCAAGGGCAACGGCGTTGACCCCATGGACCTCATTGGCATGTACGGCGCCGACGCCATGCGCTACAATCTGCTCACGCTGTGCACCAACAACCAGGACGTCAAGTTCGACGCGAACATCGACAAGAAGACCAGGAAGCTTATCGACAGCCCGCGCACCGAGCAGGCCAAGTCGTTCGTCACCAAGATCTGGAACGCCAGCCGCTTCTTGCTCATGAACATGGAGGGCTACACGCCCGGCGAGCCCGTCGTGGAGACGCCGGCCGACGCTTGGATGTTCAGCCGCCTGGCAAAGGCCGTGAAGATGGTCACCGAGGGCATTGAGAACTACACCTTTGGCGACATGGCCCGCGGCGTGCAGCAGTTCTTCTGGAACGAGGTCTGCGACTGGTACGTCGAGGTCACCAAGGCCCGCCTGAAGGGCGAGGGCTGTCTACAGGCTCAGCGCAACCTGATCTTTGTGCTCGATACCTCCATTCGCCTGATGCACCCGCTCATGCCGTTTGTTACCGAGGAGATCTGGGACAACATGCCGGCGAGCGTGCTCGACCTGGACGCCGAGGGCAACGTGGACCGTGCCGAGGCGCTCATGATCGCCAAGTGGCCGGAGCCCGCCGACTACGCCAAGTACGTCGACGAGCCCGCCGAGCGCGCGTTTGAGCTGTGCCGTGCCGTCGTTTCCGCCGCCCGCGCCACGCGTTCGCGTTACCGCTTGAGCCCCAAGGCCGAGCTCGACGTGGTCGTGCGTGCCGGTGCCGAGGACATCGAGAAGCTCGAGAGCCTGCGTTCGACCATCGAGCCGCTGGCGAACACTTCTTCGCTGGTCATGGGCACCGACGTTGAGAAGCCGGCTGCGAGCATCGCCGTGGTCGACAGCGGCGTCGAGGTCTTTGTGGTGCTTGAGGGCAAGGTCGATCTTTCGGCCGAGAAGGCGCGCCTGGAGAAGGAGATCGCCGCGGCCCAGAAGGAGCTCGCCGGCTGCGAGAAGACGCTCGCCAACGAGGGCTTTGTGGCTAAGGCCGCGCCCGCGGTGGTCCAGAAGAAGAGGGACCGTGCAGCTGAGCTCAAGGAGATCCTGGCGGCGCTGACTGCTCAGGTTGCTGACTTCTCGTAAGGTTTGCTCTGGGGCGCGTCCCGACGCTTTGCTCGCTACTGCGAACAGTCCTGCGCAAGACGGACAGCACATTTAGTGCTGTCCTTTGCGTGCGGAACTTGTATCGAGCAAAGCGTCGGGCCGCTCCTAGTGCGGTTACGTGGTTGTTTGCATCTGGTAGGTTAGGACCACTGGGTTGTGGCCTTGATCTTGCTGCAAGCGGATAAAGGCTGATATTGTCAACACGAGGGGCTCATTCTTTTTGGTGGGCCTCTTTTTCTGTTATGGGGGACTTTGGGTTATGGCTAAGCGTTCTGGGTCGTATGTCGTTCCGTTCTCGTTTGAGTTGCTTTCGTTTGATGAGGCCGTGGGGCTTGCTGCTGATACGGGGCGGATTTCTGGGGATGCTGGTCCTTTGCTCGAGACGGTTGTCGATATGCTCGATGAGCTGGGGCGTCCGGACGAGTATTTCGATAGCATCCAGGTTGCCGGTACCAATGGCAAGACTTCGACTACGCGTTTTTCGGCTGCCATTCTTCGTGGTGAGGGGCTCAAAACCGCGCTGTATACGTCGCCACAGCTGGTGCGCTATCCCGAGCGCATGGAGGTTGATGGGTGCGTCGTGAGCGACGAGGCCTTTGCCCGTGGCGTTTCGGCAGCTGTCGAGGCGGGGCATCGCGTGAATGCGCGCCGTGTGGCGGCAGGGGAGCGCGCCTATTCCATCACGCCGTTTGACCTGCTGACGGCTGCCGCACTTGTAGTGTTTGCCGAGGCCGCGGTGGATGTTGCCATGCTCGAGGTCGGCATGGGCGGACGTTGGGACGCCACGAGTGCGACCGATCCCGTCGCCGTTGCCATTACGGGCATTGGGCTCGATCACACACGCATTCTGGGCGATACGCTCGAGGCCATTGCGGGGGAGAAGGCTGCGGTCATTAAGCCCGGACGCCTGGTTGTGCTGGGCGAGGGCACGCACGAGGCGAGCGTTCAGCGCGTGATGGATGCCCGTTGTCGCGAGTGCGGCATTGTGCCGCTGGTGGTGAACCATGCCACGACCAAGGTGCCGGAGCACGTGGGCGATACGGTTGAGTTTAGCTGCACCACGCCGCGTGCGATCTATACGTCGAGCATGGTCAAGCCGGCCTATCAGCCGCAGAATGCTGCGTGCGCGATTATGCTCTGCGAGGGGTATCTGGGTCGCGAGCTCGATCATGACAAGCTCGATGCCTCGCTTATGGGTTGCCCCACACCGGGTCGTTTTGACGTGCTGGGGACCGATCCGCTCAAGCTGATCGATGCCTGCCATAACCCTCAGAGCTGCGAGAACTTTGTAAGCGCGCTGGACGAGATTGACCCGTACGTTGAGAATCGCCCCACGCTGCTGTGCGCCGCGCTGGCCGATAAGGACGTGGCGGGTATCGTTGACGTTCTGGTTCCGGCGTTCCCCCGCGTGGTCGTGACCCAGACCGATTCCGATCGTGCCCTGCCGGCAGAGGAGCTCGCTGCCTTGGTGGACGCTGACAAGCTGGCGGGCGTGTACCCCAGCGTGTCCAAGGCCCTCGCGGCCTTCGATGCCGCGGGCGAGCCCTTCGTAGCAGCCGGCACCATCACCCTAGCCGGCGAAGTAGCCGGTCTGCTCCGCTAACCCATCCCCTCATCAGTTGCGGTGAAATGGGGACTGTTTTATGGGCTAGAAGCCTTAAACAGTCCGTATATCACCGCAACTCAAAAGCAGCTAATTTGGGATGGGGCCATTTTGGCTGTCCTGTGCCCCGAGTTGACTCGCTTGCCACGAAATGGGCCTATTTACTACGTTTGACCGGCAACCCTCGACCATACCGAGAATTGCGAAATCAAAACTGCAGGTAGAGGGCCTGCCATTTTTCAAAAAAGACCCGCATGGTCGACCCATGCGGGTTAAACGTAGTAGATAGCTCGTTTTCGTGGCGCGACGTAATCGCAATGTGACAAAGGGGCTGTCCCTTTGTCACATTGGCTAGTCTAGGCGGACGGGATCGTGGGGGTATGCGTTGAGAATCTCGACGCCGGACTCGGTAACTAGGGCCAAGTCCTCGATGCGGACGCCGGTGCGGCCGGGGAGGTAGATGCCCGGCTCGATGGAGAACGTCATGCCCGGCTCTACGACTTGCTCGTTGACAAGCGAAACGTCGCCTGGCTCGTGGTCCTGCAGACCAATCGAGTGTCCCAGGCGATGAGTAAAGTACTGCCCATAGCCCGCATCCTCAATCACGTCGCGCGCGGCGCGGTCCAGGTCGCACATGCGCACGCCCGGTGCGATGAGCGCCTCGGCGGTCTCGTTGGCGCGGCGCACGATGTCGTAGATGCGAGCCGTCTCCTCGTCCGGCTCGCCCCAAAAGAACGTGCGCGTCATGTCCGAGCAGTAGTTGCGGTGGCGTCCGCCAATGTCGAACAGCACCACGTCGCCGCGCTTGAGTACGGTGTTGTCGGGCTCGTGATGCGGGTCTCCGGCGTTGGCACCAAAGCTTACGATGGGCGGAAAGCTAAAGCCCTCGCAGTTGTGCTTGCGGTACAGGCCGAGCATCTGGTCGGCAATTTCGCGCTCCGTCACGCCCTCGTGAACGAGCTTGATGGCGTCGGCCATCACGGCGTCGTTGGCGGCCGAGGATGCGCGCATGAGCTCCTGCTCGGCTTCGTCCTTGTGGGTGCGTGCAGCGGTGACGGCAAAGTCGCCCAGGAAGAACTCGCTCGCTGCATGACGATCCATAAGGGGCATCAAAAAGCCGGAACGCATGACGGTGTCGATGCCGAGCGGCTTAGTCGGATTGACCTCTCGTGCGATGGCATTGGTCACGACGTCGGTATCGGTGTGGTAGGCCACGCGGGCATTGTCGTACTCTGGCAGCTGATGCAGGGCGTTAACCAAGATTACGGGCTCGGCATCGCGCGCGAGCAGCACGCCGCAAAAACGCTCGAACATATCGGCATAAAAGCCGGTTAGATAGTAGATCGACCATGGGTCGTTTACGAGCAGCTGCGCGCCGGGGTGCTGAGCCTCGAGCGCATCGAGCACGCGCGCCACGCGCTGGTCATCGACATGTGCCATACATCGTCCTTTCGCTAGGTTGCCACCATGGTATCCCCAATGCCAGGGTAGTCAATTTGGGACGGGGCTATTTTGGCCGCGTAAAACTTGCGGAATGATTTTTCTGGGACGGGGATTAAATAATCATTCGGCACATAATGATTATTTAATCCCCGTCCCAGAAAAATCATTTGAGCGAACGTTCGGGCAAAAGTAGTCATAAAAGGCATGTCCCAAATGGGCTGGTTTCGAAAGTATGGCGGATTACGGGGCTGGACCTGTATTACTTAACCATGAGAAAAATCGCGAAATTAAAACTGCAGGTAGACGGCTTATCAAAAATCGAAAATAGCCGGTATGGATAGGGGTCTCCGAATCAGCCCCGTAATCCGGCATAGTTTTGAAATGGCACTAAAGTAGGCACAAGCTAAATACCGATTCCAAGGATAGTTGCGGTGGAATAGTTCCTGGATGCCGGGGTTTTGGCGGAAATCAGGAACTATTTCACCGCAATTGAAGAGGGCTGGGTGGATGGCGGGGCAGCTAAAAGAGCCCCGTCCCAAATGAGCTACTTAGGCAGGGTCGATGTCCATGCTGGCGATGAGATTGATGTTGGTGCCGAGGAGGTTTTCCAGCACGACGTCGCCCATGCTGATGGGGGCATTGACGACCAGGCCGTGAATGAGGTCCATGGTCTGGGCATGGAGTGCCAGCGGGATGGCTTCGGCCGTGCGCACGGGCAGCAGCGCCTCGTCGCCGCCGGATACGGCCACGGTTGTGGTGAGCACGCGCAAGGGGCAGGTGAGCTCCTGATGTGCGAACTTATCACCGCGCGGGCAGCTGTTGCCGGTTACGGAGTGCACCTCTACCACGGCGCCGTCTGCGCTGCGCTCGACCTTTACGGTCAGGAGGCACTCGGATGGGCAGGTGGTGCAGTTGAACTGCAACGTCTCGGTCACATTCGTGCTCATGGTCCTACGCCTCCTCTACGGGATCGACGGATAGGACAATCTCGCTAACACCCAGGTCGAGTGCGCGCTGAATCACTTTTGCCGGCAGCGGGAAGCTTTCCATTACGCTCGGTTTAAACGGGCGGACCTTTCCTGCAAACAGCTCCTTGTCGCCTGCAAGAATGCGCACGCGGGCGGTGTCGACCGGTCGGCGTACACGGAAGTTGAGCTTAGTGAGCCCGACGGTCGTAATGCGGCCTGGCAGTGCGTAGCCTGCGATGCCGGCGGGGGAGACCGTGAGTTCACAGCCCGGGCCCGCAGCGTCCGCATCGGCCCCAGCACCACAGCCCAACGCGTACGCCGCCGCAGCCGCACCGGCGCGTTCGGACTCGGTCGTCACATTGTCTGCCAGGTCGTGCACATGGAGCACGTTGCCGCAGGCAAATATGCCCGGCACGCCCGTCTGCAGACTCTGGTCCACTACGGCGCCGCGCGTACGTGGGTCCAGCTCCACGCCTGCGGCAACCGAAAGCTCATTTTCGGGAATCAGGCCCACCGAAAGCAGTAGCGTGTCGCACGGAACAACGCGCTCGGTCCCCGGAATGGGCGCCAGATGCTCGTCGACCTGGCTCACTTCGACGGCTTCAACGCGGTCGTGCCCGATCACGCGCGTGACCGTGGTAGACAGATGCAGCGGAATGCCGAAGTCATCTAGGCAGTTTTTCACATTGCGACGCAAGCCGTTGGCGTACGGCATGAGTTCGTACACGCCCTCGACCGAAATCCCCTCGAGCGTGCAGCGGCGCGCCATGATGAGCCCGATGTCGCCCGAGCCCAAAATGACGGCGCGTGAGCCGGGCTTGAGGTTCTCGATATTGATGTATCGCTGCGCCAGGCCGGCCGTAAACACGCCGGCGAGTCGGCTGCCGGGAATCTTGATCTCGCTGCGGGTGCGCTCGCGACAACCCATGGCAAGGACGACCGCGCGCCCGGTGAGCTGCAACATGCCGGTGGGGCTCATGAGCGTGACGCTGTGGACCGCGGCATCTTCCGTGGACTCGCCTGAATCAATCCCAATCACCATGCTGTCCAGGAACAGCGCAATGTCGGTTGCGTGCACCTGGTCGATAAAGCGCTGCGCGTACTCGGGACCGGTGAGCTCCTGCTTAAAGTGCGACAGCCCAAAGCCGGGGTGAATGCACTGGCGGAGGATTCCGCCCAAGTGTTGCTCGCGCTCCACGATGACCACGCGCGCGTCGGCCTTATGCGCGGCAAGCGCGGCCGCCATGCCGGCGGGTCCGCCTCCGATGACGACCACGTCGAAGGCCTGCGTAGGTACTGCCTCAACGGCATCGGTATCAATCACGCTCGATTTGAATTCCGCCATCCTAGCGCACCCCCTTCAAAGGTCCCTCAACGAGCCACGAGCCAGTGTCCTCCAGCAGCACCTCGCTAGGGTCACACCCCAGCTCGCGGGCTAGGATCGCCACCACGCGGCTCTGGCAAAAGCCGCTCTGGCACCGACCCATGCCGGCACGGCAGCGGCGCTTGACGCCCTCGACCGAAACCGCGCCCGGGCGGCGTCGGATCGCGGCCACGATCTCGGCCTCGGGCACCGTCTCGCAGCGGCAGACGATCTGCCCCCACGCGGGGTCGGACTCAATGAGCTCTTCCTTGCGCGCAAGCGGTGTACGGTCAAAGTCGTCCGGCGCACGGCGAATCGGATCCCAATCGGCCCGCTCGCGCAAAGCAACGCCCGCCTCGCGTATCACGTACTCCATGCGCTCGGCAATGGCCGGCGCGCTCGCCACGCCTGGCGACTGAATGCCCGCCGCCTGAAACAGCCCTGGCACCACGGCGGACTGCCCAATAAAGAAGTCGTTCGTCCCCTGAATGACCGGACGTCCGCCGGCAAACGCGCGAACCACGCGTCGCGTGTCCAGATCGGGAACCAGCTTGCGCGCGCCCGTCAGCAGCGCGTTCACATCGCTTGCGTAGGTCTGCGTGTCGCCCGGCTCGCGCACGGCAGCGGTCGCAGTGATCACGGTGTTGCCGTGCACGGTGCCCGTGACGATAACGCCCTTGGACACCGGCGTGGGCACGGGGTAGAGCGGCATGAGCGCACGCGGCTCCTTGTCCAGCACCACAATGTTGCCCTGGCGCCAGACCATCTGGAACTCCTCGGCCCCCGCCATATGCGAGATGTCTGCTGCGCCGTTGCCCGCGGCGTTGATCAGATAGCGGCAGCGCACATCGCCGGCAGGTGTGGCCAGCGTAAAGTGCGCATCGTCGCCCGAGCCAGCAACCTCAATCGCCTCCACAGGGGCGGAGCGCATAAATGTCACGCCGTTGGCCACGGCGTTCTCCAGCGCGGCAATGGCCACTTCAAACGGATCGACAAAACCGGTCGAGGGACACCACAGCGCGCACGTCGCCTTGGCACTCGCACGCGGTTCCAGCTCGTGGATGCGCTCGGGGCCGATAATCGACAGCTCGGGCACGCCGTTGGCTAGGCCGTTGCTGCGCAGCTTCTCCAGGTGTGCGCGGTCTTCGTCGTTAAACCCCAGCACCATCGAGCCGGTACGGCGGAACAAAAAGCCTAGCTCCTGGGCCCAGGTGCCATACAGCTCGCAGCCGCGGGCGTTGACCTGCGCCTTTACGGTGCCCGGTGCCGGATCGTAGCCGGCGTGCACCAGGCCGCCGTTGGCCTTCGAAGCCCCCAGCGCGATGTCGTTGGCCGCCTCGACCACGCAAATGGACAGGTCAAACCGCGCGAGTTGCCGTGCGATGGCGCATCCCGTGATGCCCGCGCCCACAATCGCGATATCAAACGTTTCTGCCACGGTGCCTCCCTGACGAGTTGACAGGCTGTCAATAGGACTATCCTACGGTCTGCACACCCCCAGTGCAGCGGCAATGCGGCGAACAGCCCCGCAACACCCGCCAACGGCAGGGGAGGGGAGATTCGGCAACGTCGACAACCTCGTCTGCCACCTTTGGTGTCCGAGATTTGTCTCAATCTGTAACGGTAAACAGAAGAACTGGGTTCCAGATGTTACAGATCGAGACGTTTGCCAGCCGGCCTCTCCGTTTGTCTCGATCTGTAACAGCAAGAGGGGGAAATTGGTCCTATGTGTTACAGATTGAGATTTAAAGTCAGGGAGAGATTTTCTGTCTCGATCTGTAACATTTCCGGACCGTTTTGAGGTCCAAGATGTTACAGATTTAGATGAACCTATCAGTCGGTTTCGAATGTCTAAATCTGTAACGGTTAGACCTGTTTTTGACGAGTTGTTGTTACGGATTGAGATACTGAGATTGGACATTTCCTTTGTCTTGATCTGTAACAGATAGAAGGGTTTCTGACCCCTAGTTGTTACAGATTGAGATATTTAACGGAGGGCTCACCGTTCATCTTGATCTGTAACAGTAAGAGCTGATTTTGGAGTCAAGATGTTACAGATCGAGATTGAAGTTGGGGAGGGACCCCCGTGTCTCGATCTGTAACATCTAGACCCGGATTCCGCTTCCACCTGTTACAGATTGAGATGTTTGTGTCCGCGCCAGCCCCGTATCCAGCCGTAGTCC
>CATYHY010000038.1 GCA_958407085.1 uncultured Collinsella sp.
GGTCAGCCCGTGGGAGGCCAGGGCGCCGCTGACCGGTGGACGGCACCGAGCCGTCATCGAGATTGAAGAAGGGGGAGGCCTCGCGGCCTCCCCCTTTTTTGCGTTTGGTCGATATGGGCTAAACGCCTCTATGCTTTAATAGCTTTCTCTATTTAAAGAAAATAAAATGAATGACCAGCGCGATTGCCACGACGGCAATGATCAAGAGCGCGATTTGGAGGCGGTGCTGTTTGCGCCGTCTGTTTGACGATGTAAATATCGATTTCCCCTGCTTAGGCGTCTCAAGATAGCGTGCGGAATGCGTTAGAGTTTGCTTGGGACGGGGTCCTCTGCGATGCTGCTTGGTGGGTGTTTGTGATTGCTCCTGGCTGCATACGCTGTTTTTGGATAAGGGGGCATCTTTTAGATACACCGGATCGCTCGAGGCGACACCCATGTGTCTACGAGCTGATTGAGATTCTTCAAGGGTTTGATATCGATTGCGAGTTACATACTCAGGCTCTGCATCGTTAATGGGCTCTTGGGAAATATGGGGACGATGGTAGCGTATGGGCTGTGAATAGGCAGAACTATCATTCTGTAGCGGCTCATACGAATTGTCGGAGGTCTGATCGTCCATGATGCCCTTAGGTTGTCATTAGCAATGAGTATGCGCTCATTGTAAGCCCCCTGCTTCGTTTTGACAGGCGCGTATTCGGTATTCAAGGCTCTGTTCAAAGAACCTTAACCTTGTTAAAACCTTAGTCACTAAGACTTAGATATGCTTATAGAAAGAGACTTAAAAAACTTTATATCAAAGTGTATATATACGAATTGGGTGGGCATATATTAGAGCGTCAAAAGAAGTCCCTGCCACCTAGAAGATGGCTCGGCAGTCCTTTAAAGGAGTGGTAGTCATGGCAAGCATGGTTCCTTATCGTTCGGTTTTTGGAGTTCGTCCCTCTGCTAGCTCGTTGTTTGATCTCTTTGATGATATGACCGACCTGGCAAATAACTCTATCGCCTCTAAGACGTTTCCCGTCGATGTTGAGGACAAGGGCGACGGTTACGAGGTCAAGGCTTATTTGACTGGCGTCGCCAAGGATGACATCGACGTTGAGCTCAATGAGGGTCGTCTTTCCATTAGCGTGAATGTCGAGGAGAGCGAAGAGAACGAGGGCAAGAACTTCCTGCAGAAGGAGTTTAGCTCGTACAGTGCGACGCGCGGTGTGTACCTGAAGGATGCTTCGAGCGAGGGCCTTTCTGCAAAGTACGCCGACGGCATCCTTACCGTTACGGTTCCTAAGATTGTCGAGAAGAAGAACGTTACGAAGATCTCCATCGAATAACTTCGTTGGTGTTCTTCGCTATTAAAAGACAACAAAAGGGGCTGGGAAGCGATTCCCGGCCCCTTTTGCTGTTTAGGACAGTCTATTGAATGGTTGCTGGCCGATACTGGCTTGCGGGGCGTATCGAGAGTTTTCGCGATCCTTGGAGAAGGGTGGCGGAGCTGCCGAGCTCGTCATCCAGGGTTGCGGCCAGAGCTTTGGCATAGCTTTTGACGGTAAGGCTCGGACGATTGTTATCTTGGCTGATATGCATGGCAATGAGCTGTTCGGTGCGATCGGTAACAAGTTCGCGCGCGGCTTCGGCGGCTTGGCCATTGGAGAGGTGTCCCCTTGCAGACAGGATGCGCTCCTGAAGAAAGCGGGGATATTCTCCCTCGCGCAGCATGGTCGCATCGTGGTTGCTTTCGAGCGCGAGGACTCGACAATCTTTGAGGGTGTTCATGGCTTGGCTCGATAGCTCTCCGGTGTCGGTGGCAAAGCCGATGGAATCATCGAGGGCGTCGAATCGATAGCCGACTGGATTGATGACATCGTGTGATGTTGAGTAGGTTTGCACGTGGATGCCGGCAATGGAAAGGGTGTCACCGGGATCGAATTCCTCGACAGGCAGATGCGAAAGATTTTCTTTGTTCGAAAGAGTGCCCCTGCTGGCAAAGAGGGGGCCGTGCCAGTGCTTGCACCAGATATCGAGGCCCTTGATGTGATCGCTATGCTCATGAGTAATGAGAAGAGCCGAGACGTTGTCAGCCGAGAGCCCCAGTTCTGCCATGCGCTTTAATGTCTCGCGGCGAGACAGTCCGTCATCGACCATAATGAGCCCCTGCGGGCCCTCGATGAGCGCGCAGTTGCCTTTAGAGCCACTGCCGAGGATATGAAGGTGCAGACGAGACATAAGATTCCAAAGGATACAATGGGTGCGGACGAATAGAGGAGGAAGCAAATGCCTACGGTATCTCAGCATTATGGACACCATGCCGTGCCTGGGGCAGTCGATGAGACCCGGACGAGACAGCAGGCTGCTCCTGTCGTGCTCATGGTATCAGGCGGCGCGGACTCGACGGCACTGCTTCTTATGGCGTGCACATCAAAGCTGGATATCCAAGACGGACGCGGTGTTGCCCCCATCGCGCGCGAGCGACTGCACGTGCTGCATGTGAACCATCATCTGCGCGGCAAGGCGTCCGATGGCGACGAGGCCTTTGTGCGTGAGCTCTGCGCACAATATGGTCTACCGCTGTGTGTTGAGCATGCCTATTTTGATGATGAATCGGGCAATATCGAGGCGGCTGCCCGCGAGGTGCGCTATGCCGCGGCGCGAAGGTATGTTCGCGAGCTCTGCGCCCAGACGGGGGCACCGCGAACGGCGGCTCGTATCTGCACCGCGCACACGTCTTCGGATCGCGCGGAAACGTTTTTGATGAACGCGATTAAGGGTTCGGGGCCCGCTGGTCTATCGAGCATTCCTCGCCGGAGGAATATCGTGGTGCGTCCCTTGCTCGACCTAACTCATGGCGAGCTCGTGGGCTATCTACAGGTACATGGTCAGCCGTGGCGTGAAGACGAGAGCAATGAGGATATCTCGTATCTGCGAAACTACGTGCGCCATCGGGTAATGCCGGTGGTGGCACAGCGTAATGCGAGCGTGTGCAAGACGATTGGCGCCGCCTGTGAGATCTTGGGTGATGAAGATGCGTTTCTATCCCAGCTGTCGGCACGGGCGTTTCGAAGCTGTTTGCGCAAAGAGGCAGCGGGCGCGCTGGTGCTCGATGCCAGGCGCCTTGCTGCGGCCGAGGTGGTAATCGCGCGGCGCATCGTGCGACTGGCGATCAAACGCATCGATCCGGATGCTCGTCCCGAGATGCGACATGTGGAGCGAGTCCTTTCCTGCGTTGCCGAGGGTGCCGGCTCGGTCACGCTTCCGGCGGGGATTGACGCACGCATTGAGTTTGGCATGCTGGCGTTTAAGGCGCCGGTGGCTCGCGAGGGCCTGGTCGCGGACTGGGTTACCGTGCCCGGTCGTTTGCCGTTGGGCGGGGGACGTATGCTGGTCGCAGAGTCGATGGTCGTTGAGCCGGGATGCGACATCGTGCGCCGCGCCCGTGAGCTCGCGGCTGCCGGGGAAGCGACAGCTTTGGTAGACGCGGCTGCCCTGGGTTTTGCCGACAGCGATAGTGAGCGGATCCTGGCGGGCTCGCGTGGCGAGATCCCTGCCGAGGCGCGATTGGCGCGCCTGTGGGTGGACGGTCCCGCACCGGGAGACGTGATGTGCCCGTTAGGGATGAGTGGCCGAAGCAAGAAAGTATCCGACTTGCTAGGTGAGGCTCGCATTCCCGTTTCCGAGCGCGCCGGCGTGCCCATGGTGAGGACGGCCCCGGGGGGTGCCGTGGTGTGGGTCGCCGGAGTTCGCGCGGACGAGCGTTTTAAGTGCACGGCCGCAACGCGCGTGGCATATCTGCTTCGTGTGGTCGATGCGGAATAGCGTCCCACGCCAGCTATTCTGTGCGACGTTGACGGTATTCCCGCGCTGATGGCGTACGGGCTGGAAAATATTCCCCGTGCGCTGCTAGAATGTGAAGTTCGCGTCCATACGGCGGTGTGTGGGCGATAAGCACAAGAAAGGGTTGTCATGGCTTCTCAACATCCGGATATCGAGAAGGTTCTGTTTACGCAGGAGGATATCGACGGTATCGTCTCTCGCCTGGGCGAGGAGATTACGCGCGACTACGCGGGTAAGGATCTGGTGCTGATCGCGGTCCTACGCGGCGCCGTGGTCTTTATGGGCGACCTGATGCGCAAGATCGAGCTGCCGACCAACATCGATTTCATGGCTGTTTCGAGCTATGGCGACGGTGTGAAGTCCTCGGGTATCGTGCGTATCATTAAGGACCTGGATATCGACATCCGCGGTCGCGACGTGCTGATCGTCGAGGACATTCTGGACTCGGGCCTGACGCTCAAGTATCTGATGAAGAACCTCGAGAGCCGCAAGCCCGCTTCGCTGGAGGTCGCCGCCTTCCTGTGGAAGGACGTTGAGGACCGCACCTCGGCCATCACGCCCAAGTATGTTGGAACCCATTGCCCCGATGCCTTTGTGGTGGGCTACGGCCTCGACTATGCCGAGCGCTATCGTAACCTTCCGTATCTGGGCATTTTGAAACCGGAGGTTTATTCGTAAGATGCCCGACGACCATAACGATAACAATTCCCAGACTCCCCGGGAGCCTAAGATCCCGGGGATGCCCGGAGGCAAGAAGCCCACGCGTACGGGCTGGCTGTATTTTATTTTGGCTTGCGCGCTTCTGGGCTACGCCTTCTTTAACATGGGCTCCGGCTTTGCCAATTCCAGCAATACCGTTAAGCTCGCGACGAGCGAGATGGTGAGCGCCATCAAGCAGGATCGCGTCGAAGATCTGACCTATACGGTTCAAGACGGAAGCGTGACGGGTCATTACTGGAAGACGAAGAAGGACAAGGGCGATACGAGCGAGCTCAAGAGCTTCTCCTCGACCTATGTCGGCTCCGATTCGCTTGCCGAGCTCATGGCGGAGCACCCCGATACCAAGTACATCGTCAACACCAACGATCCCGATTTTTGGGGCGACTTGGCGATGAGTGTGCTTCCGACGATCGCCCTTATCGCCATCATGTTCTACTTTATGCGCCAGATGATGGGCGCCAACAACAGGAACATGCAGTTTGGCAAGACCAACGCCAAGACCAACGAGGCCACACGCCCCAAGGTCAAGTTTGAAGACGTTGCCGGCGTGGACGAGGCAGTCGAGGAGCTCGAGGAGATCCGTGACTTTTTGAGCGATCCGGATCGCTATCGCAAGCTGGGCGCCAAGATCCCGCGTGGCGTGTTGCTGGTTGGCCCTCCGGGCACCGGTAAAACGCTGCTGGCCAAGGCCGTTGCCGGCGAGGCGGGCGTGCCGTTCTTTAGCATCTCGGGTTCCGACTTTGTCGAGATGTTCGTAGGTGTCGGCGCCAGCCGTGTGCGTGACCTCTTTAAGGAGGCCAAGTCCCAGGCCCCGTCGATCATCTTCATCGATGAGATCGATGCCGTGGGACGTCAGCGCGGAGCCGGCTTGGGCGGCGGCCACGACGAGCGCGAGCAGACGCTCAACCAGCTGCTGGTCGAGATGGACGGTTTTGAGGAGAGCGAGTCGGTCATCCTGATCGCCGCCACCAACCGCCCCGACATTCTGGATCCGGCGCTGCTGCGTCCCGGCCGTTTTGACCGTCAGGTTACGGTCGACCGTCCGGACGTGAAAGGCCGCGAGCAGATTTTGCGCGTGCATGCCGAGAACAAGCCGATGGACGAGGACGTTAAGTTTGAGAAGCTCGCCCAGATGACCGTTGGCTTTACTGGTGCCGATTTAGCGAACCTGCTCAACGAGTCTGCGCTGCTGGCCGCTCGCCGTCATCGTTCCGTGATCTCGATGGACGAGGTCGAGGAATCGATGGAGCGCGTGATTGCCGGACCGCAGCGCAAGGGTCGCGTGATGACCGAGGCCGAGCGCACCACGATTGCCTACCACGAGAGCGGTCACGCCCTGGTGGGCCACATCCTGGAGCACTCCGATCCGGTCCACAAGATCTCGATCGTCAGCCGCGGCCAGGCGCTGGGCTACACGCTGCAGCTTCCGCAGGAGGACCACTTCCTCAAGACCAAGAACGAGATGCTCGACGAGCTTGCCGTGTTCTTGGGCGGTCGCGTTGCCGAGGAGCTCATGTGCGATGATATTACGTCGGGCGCGAGCAACGATCTGGAGCGCGCAACCAAGATGGCGCGCGAGATGGTCACGCGCCTGGGCATGAGCGAGGAGCTGGGCACGCAAGTGTTTGGCGAGGCGCAACATCAGGTGTTCCTTGGTCGCGATTACGCCGATCACCAGGATTACTCCGAGGAGACGGCGCGCCGCATTGATATCGAGGTTCAGCGCATCATGCGCGAGGCCCATCGTCGTGCTGTCGAGATCTTGGATGCCCGTCGCGATCAGCTCGATCTGATGGCGAAGGTGCTGCTTGAGCGCGAGACTGTCGAGGGCGATGCCGTGAATGCCCTGCTCGATAACGAGTGGGACGCCTACCTTGAGCGCGAGGGCGATATCCTGGCGGCCAAGGAGGAGCGCAATGCCAAGGCGGCCGGCATGCCGACCAAGAAGCGCGTGCCTCGCATGAGCGAGGAGGAGCTGGCGGCTGATGCCGCGGCCTTTGCGCAGGCGGCCATGCAGGAGGATGCCGAAGCCGCATCCGATGATGCTGACGATGACCATGCCGTCGTCGGTGCCGACACCGACAAATAGTCTTTGTGGCAAAAGCCTCCGCGGGGAAACCTGCGGAGGTTTTTTCTTTTGAGCGATATGGGGCCGTCTGTTGATTGGGGACAGACTTAAATGAGCGTTTTCACGCATTTAAGTCTGTCCCCAATCAACATTGCTGCGGCACTTTGCTCGGCTAAAGCGTACAATAGCGCCTATGCGAAAGGGGAACAGATGATCAACGAAACTATGTATGCTCGCGGCGCGGAAAGCTCCATCATCCGTGAGATTTTTAGCTATGGCCTTGAGCGCAAGGCGCAGATCGGTGCGGAAAACGTATTCGATTTTTCGCTGGGCAATCCGAGCGTTCCGGCGCCCGCTGCTGTGGCTGAGTCGATTAAGAAGGCCCTGGAGCTGCCGAGCGACCAGCTGCACGGCTACACGCCCGCACCGGGCCTGCCGCAATGTCGTGCCGCTGTGGCCGAATCGCTCAACCGCCGCTTTGGCACGAGCTATGAGGGCAAAGACGTATTTATGACGGTGGGTGCCGCGGCTTCGCTCACCTGCACGCTCAACGCCGTTACGAACCCGGGCGACGAGGTTATTGTTATCGCCCCGTACTTTCCGGAGTATCGCGTTTGGATTGAGAAGGCCGGCTGTACGTGTGTTGAGGCGCTCGCCGATGAAGATACGTTCCAGCTGAGCGTGGACAACGTGCTCAAGGCGATCAGCGATAAGACGGCGGCCGTCATCATTGACTCTCCCAACAATCCGACCGGTGCCGTATATACATGCGACACGCTGACGCGACTGGCCAATGTTCTGCGCGAGGCCAACGCTCAGCGCGATCCCGAGAATCCGATTATGCTCATCTCGGATGAGCCGTACCGCGAGATTGTGTACGGTGCCGAGGTGCCTTGGGTGCCCTCGATCTACGAGAACACCGTGGTGTGCTACTCGTATTCTAAGTCGCTATCGCTACCTGGCGAGCGCGTGGGGTGGATCTTGGTTCCCAACACCAATCCGCAGGCTGCCCGTCTGATGCCGGCTGTTGCGGGTGCTGCCCGTACGCTAGGTTTTGTATGCGCACCGGCACTCTTCCAGCGCGTAATCATCGATTGCATCGATGAGCCGAGCGATGTCGAGGCCTATGCGCGCAACCGCACCGCGCTTACCGACGCACTAGCGGAGTACGGCTACACCTATGTTGAGCCGGATGGTGCATTCTACCTGTGGGTGAAGGCGCTGGAACCCGATGCGAATGCGTTTTGCGAGCGTGCAAAGAAGTATGAGTTGCTTGCGGTTCCCTCGGACAGCTTTGGTATGCCGGGCTGGTTCCGCCTGGGCTACTGCGTGAGTTACGAGACGATTATCAATTCGCTACCCGCTTGGAAACAGTTGGCGGACGAGTATCGTTAAAAGTAAAGCGCTCTGCCTACAATGTTTTACGTGAAACGGGGTTTGGTGTTAAGCCGGACCCCGTTGTCATGGACGTTGTGTCTTTGGGATGGAGTGGTTTTACGACTATCGAAGGCTATGCGTACAATGAATA
Organism: uncultured Collinsella sp.; assembly: GCA_958407085.1. Taxonomy (GTDB): domain Bacteria; phylum Actinomycetota; class Coriobacteriia; order Coriobacteriales; family Coriobacteriaceae; genus Collinsella. The sequence goes on from CATYHY010000038.1 coordinate 8,142, forward strand.
TAAGCGACGGCCGTGCCAGATAAGGAGACCTGATGCCCTACCTGCTTTCTTGTGACATTCATACCCATACGATGTTCTCTGCGCATGCATATTCGACCATTGAGGAGAATGTGTACTGGGCGGCAGAGCGTGGTCTGCAGGTGCTCGGATCTGCCGACCATCTGAGCTCTATGGTTACGGCTTGCCCCAATGACCTGCGCAGTTACCAATTCTTTATCAACCAGGATATCTGGCCGCGCATTTGGAGCGGCGTGTTGGTGCTGCGTGGTGCCGAGGCCGATATCGTTTCGCTGGACGGAAGCCTGTTTGGCGAGGACACTCCTGTCACGTTCGATATCGCCGGCGATTCGTACGGCCGTCAGCATTCACTGTTCGATTTGGTTACGCGTAATTTGGATTATTTGGTTGCAAGCGTGCATAATCCGCAGATTGCTGAGGGCGCGACGCTGGCCCAGACGACCGGGATGTATATCAATGCCCTGGAGCACCCCAAGGTGTTCATGCTGGGCCACACGGGGCGTTCGGGCGTGCCGTTCGATATCGACGAGGTGCTGTTGGCAGCTAAGGCCAAGCACAAGATTATCGAGATCAACAACCATAGTCTTGAACACGGTGTCGACACTGAGCATTGGGCTGTATGCCGCAAGATCGCCGAGCGCTGCGCCGAACTGGGCGTGGGCATTGGCGTGTCGACCGATGCCCACATTGGCATGGCCATTGGCAAGCTCGATCACGCGCGCAAGATGCTCGACGAGATTCACTTCCCGCTGGATTTGATCGTGACGCGCGACCGCGAGACGCTGCTGCGCGAGATGGCGGCAGCCGGCGTGTGCAATCTGCGCAATGGGATGTAGCGGAGTTTATAAACCAAGCGAAGGGGGCGGCCCAGACGGGTCGCCCCCTTTCTTGTCCCAAAAATCTACTGAGGTTGGTTAGCGGCGTTCGAGGACCGCTACGGTTTCGGTGTGGTCGGTGTGAGGGAACATGTCGACGGGCGTGATCTTGAGCAGGCGATAGCCTCCGTCGAGGAGCTGATGCAGGTCGCGCTCTTGAGTTACGGGGTTGCAGCTGATATAGGTGATGCGGCGCGGCTTAAGCGCGCAGGCAGCTTCGAGGAACTCGGGCGTGGAGCCGGCGCGCGGCGGATCGATGGAAAGGACATCGACTCGCTCGTTGTTGTCGGCGGCATCTAGGATGTAGTCGGTGGCATCGTCGGCCATAAACCAAGCGCTGCGGGTGAGGCCGTTGAGCTCGGCATTACGACGTGCGTCGGCAATGCCGGCGTGGTTACGCTCCACGCCAAGCAGCATAATGCCGACGCCCTTGTCCTGGGCGGCTTTGGCTGCGCACAGGCCGATAGTTCCGCTACCGCAATAGGCATCCATGAGTACGTCGCCCTGCTGCAGGTCCATGCCGTCAATCGCGAGCTGATAGAGCAGCTCGGTCTGCTGCGGGTTGGTCTGGTAGAACGCGGTGGGGGAGATATCGAATTCGCAGCCGAGCAGCTGGTCGCGCATGCACTCGGCGCCATATACAATGCGGGTTTCCTCGCCGAGGATGGCGTTGCCGGGACGTCCGTTGATGTTTTGGGCGACGGTGACGATGTGCGGATTGAGTGCGGCGACAGCCTCAAAGAACTCCTGCGCATGCGGCAAGTCGCGCTGAGCGGTCACGAGCGTGACCATGACCTGGTCGGTACGCCAACCGCAGCGGACGACGGCATAGCGAAGCAAGCCAAGATGCTTGTCCTCATTAAAGGCGGGAATATGCAGCCGCTCAGCTTCGCGTGCGATGCCGTTGAGAATCTGACGGGCGCCCGGTGCCTCGACGGGGCATTCGGGTACGGCAACGATCTTGTGCGTGCCGCGCTCAAAGAAACCGCAACGGACGGCGCCCTCCTTACCGGGAGCAAAGGGAGTGGCAGCCTTATGACGAAAGCCACGCGGCGCAGGATATTTGCCCGGGTCGCCCAGGGTGACACCCATGCCACGAATAGGATCTACAGCAATGCCCTCACGCTCACAAAGCGAAGCAAAAAGCTCCTCCATAGCAGCCTGCTTGGCGGCGAGCTGCTTCTTATAAGGACGATTGAGCGCCGTACATCCACCGCAAGCTTTCATGATGGAACAAGGAGACTTGGGATCAACGGCCTTGCGCGCAGACGAAACCTGATCTTTATGCGAGCGCTTGGAGCGAGTCTGAGATGCCTTATCCTCGTTCCGACGAGAGCCGGGACGCTTGGCCTTAGCCTTGCCCTTGGCCGACTTACCCTTCGCGTCCTGAGACGAC
>CATYHY010000039.1 GCA_958407085.1 uncultured Collinsella sp.
ACGGCCTCCTGGACCTTCTTGGCGACCTCGCCGCCGGCGGAGCCCATGGTGGAGTAGGAGAGCATGGCCACGTGCGGCTCGACGCTGCCCATAAAGGTGGACCAGGAGTGAGCGGAGGCGATGGCGATCTCGGAGAGCTCGTCGGAGGACGGGTTGATGTTGAGGCCGCAGTCGGCGAAGATCAGCGTGCCGTCGGTGCCGAACTGCGGGGTATCGGTGCACATCACGAAGAAGGCCGAGACCAGCTTGGTGCCCGGGGCGGTCTTGAGGATCTGCAGCGCGGGGCGCAGAGTGTCGGCGGTGGAGTGGCAGGCGCCGGAGACCAGGCCGTCGGCGTCGCCCATCTTGACCATCATGGTGCCAAAGTAGGTGGCGTCCATCACCTGGGCGCGAGCCTGCTCGATGGTAACGCCCTTCTTGGCGCGGAGCTCGGCAAACTTCTGCGCGTACTCCTCGTGCTTCTCGGCGTTGCGCGGGTCGATGACGGTAGCGCCGGGAACGTCGATCTCGTCGGGGTTGCCCAGGATGACGATCTTTGCCAGGCCCTCCTCGATGATCTTGGTGGCGGCGACGATGGTACGCGGGTCCTCGCCCTCGGGCAGGACGATGGTCTTAAGGTCGGCCTTGGCGGCAGACTTCATACGGTTTAGGAAATCGTTCATGTTACTCCTTACAAGCGTTTCGCTAAGCTCCAGGCCCTCGGCTGCACACGAATAAACCCGCTGCTAGCGGGTTTACCTTTCAATAATGTACGCCGCGGTGCTTGAGCTTTCCTTGTGTGGCAAGCTCATTATAGGACGCATTAGCGCTATAATCGCTCTGATAAATATGTCTCGAAGAATGTTCGAGAAAAGCCCAGCTAACGAGCCCGTGGCTTTTGACAAGGAGTATCGATGCAGATTACCTCAGGCCTGCCTGAAGGCTTTAACGCCGGCGCATACGACATGATTGTCGTCGGTGCCGGATATGCCGGTGCCGTTTGTGCCCGCCGTCTCGCCGAGACCATCGGCTATCGCGTTGCCGTTCTGGAGCGCCGTAGCCACATTGCGGGCAACGCCTACGACTGCGCTGATGAGGCCGGGATCCTGGTCCACGAGTATGGTCCACACATCTACCATACCTTTAATGAGCGCGTCCACAATTTCCTGTCGCGCTTTACCAAGTGGACGGACTACCAGCACAAGGTGCTCGCCAATATCAACGGCACCCTTATGCCCGTGCCCTTTAACCATGCGAGCCTTAAGCTCGCCTTTGGCGATGAGCGTGGCGAGGAGCTGTATCAGAAGCTCGTGGAGACCTTTGGCAAGGACGTCAAGGTGCCCATCATGGAGCTGCGCAAGAAGAACGACCCGGATCTTGCCGAGGTCGCCGATTACGTCTACGAGAACGTCTTTTTGCATTACACCATGAAGCAGTGGGGCCAGACGCCCGACCAGATCGATCCTTCGATTACCGGCCGTGTTCCCGTCTTTGTGGGCGACGATGATCGCTACTTCCCGCAGGCTCCCTTCCAGGGCATGCCGCAGGACGGCTATACCGCGCTGTTCGAGCACATGCTCGACCACGATCTGATTGATGTGTTCTGCGACGTGGACGCCCGCGACCTCTTCGAGATCGACGAGACCACCGTCAAGATCGACGGCAAGGTCTATGGCGGCGAGATCGTCTACACCGGTCCGCTCGACGAGCTGTTCAACCTCGACCTGGGCGCTCTGCCGTACCGTACGCTCGACATGAAGTTCGAGACGCTCGATATGGACCAGTTCCAGCCCGTGGGCACCGTCAACTACACCACGAGCGAGGATTACACGCGCATCACCGAGTTCAAGAACATGACTGGTCAGGTCCTGCCCGGCAAGACCACCATCATGAAGGAGTATTCCAAGGCCTATACGCCTGGCTCGGGCGAGACGCCCTATTACGCCATTCTGGAGCCCGAGAACCGCGAGCTCTACGAGCGCTATCTTGAGCGTGTCCAGAACCTGACGAACTTCCACCCGGTGGGTCGCCTGGCCGAGTATCGTTACTACGATATGGATGCCGTGACCAACTCCGCCCTCGATCTTTCGGATGAGATTATCGCCTGCCATGCATAAAGTCATATCATTCGGTATTCCCTCGTATAACGCCGCCAAGGACATGGACCATTGCATCACCTCCATTCTGGAGGGGAGCAATTACGCCACCGATATCGAGATCATCATCGTCGATGACGGTTCCAAGGACGAGACGGCAGCTAAGGCCGACGAGTGGGAGACACGTTATCCCGGCATCATTCGCGCGGTGCATCAGGAGAACGGTGGCCACGGCATTGCCGTCCTTTCGGGCTTGCGCGAGGCACAGGGCACCTACTACAAGGTCGTCGACTCGGACGACTGGCTCGATGGCGCAGCCCTGTCGACCATGCTTTCGATCCTGCGCGGTTTTGAGGAGCGCGACCAGCGCGTCGACCTCTTTATCTCGAACTATGTGTACGAGAAGGTTTACGAGGGTACGCATACCGCTATTGGCTACAAGTTTGCCCTGCCGCGAAAAAAGATCTTTACCTGGGACCAGATTGGTCATTTCCGTCTGGACCAGAATCTGCTCATGCACAGCCTGTGCTATCGCACGGATGTGCTGCGCGCGTCCAGTCTGCCTATGCCGCCGCACACGTTCTATGTAGACAACATCTACGCCTACGTGCCGCTGCCGCGCTGCAAGACCATGTACTACGCCGACATCGACCTCTATCGGTACTTTATCGGTCGCGAGGGCCAGAGCGTCAACGAGGCCACGATGGTCAAGCGTCTGGACCAGCAGTTCCGCGTGACGCGCATCATGATGGAGTCGTTCCACCTGTACAGCGATGTCGAGTCGTCGCGTCTGCGCTCGTACATGATGGGCTATTTCACCATGATGATGGCAATCTGCTCGGTGCTTACTAAGCTTTCCGACGAGGATTGTGCCGATGAGCGCCTGAAGACGCTGTGGAATGATTTGAAGGCTTACGACGAGCGCATGTATCGTCGTGCACGCTACGGCGTGGTGGGCTTCTTTACCAATCTGCGTGGTCGAGCCGGAGACAAAACCACGCTCGGCCTATACCGTCTTGCCTCAAAGATCTTCAAATTCAACTAGCTGCTGAGTAATCGCTGCTGATAGGTTGACAGGGCCCCTTGGCCTTTAGTTTGCTACTGCGAACAGTCCTGCTCGCACGGAAAGCACATTAAGTGCTTTCCGGCTCGTGCGGAACTTGTATCAAACTAAAGGCCAAGGGGCCTCTGCTATAAGAATCGATTGTCAGACAATTTGAATTTGAAGATCTTCGACGCGCGGTACACAGGGGCCTGGGCTGAAAAGAATTAAGTTGGTAGTCGGTCGGAGGCGGGCGGGCATTACGTTTGTCGCGAGTTCCGCATGCAAAGAAGGCCACTTAATGTGGCCTTCGTCTCGCATAGGACTGTAGAGCAGCAAACGTAATGCCCGCCCGCCTCCGACCGACGGTCGAGCGAGGTTACTTCGCGGCGCCGGGGATGCCGTGGGAGGTTTTGGCGGTTTTGGCTCCGTTTACGATGGCGGTTTGCAGGGCCCTTACGGCGAGCATGCCCAGCAGGTCCAGGGGCACGGCGGCGCTTGCCTGGGTGCCCAGCTTGCCGCTGGCGAGGGTGTAGATGGTGTCGCCGTCGTTGGTGGTGTGCGTGGGGCGAATGGCGTGCGCGTAGGCGTCTGCGGCCATCTGGGAGACCTTGGTGGCCTGGGCCTTAGTGAGCTCCACGTTGGTGACGATGCAGCTGATGGTGGTGTTGGTGCGATCGAGCGGCATTTGCATGGAACCGGCGGCGGCGAAGGCTGCGAGCTCCATGTCGACGATCTGGTCGCTATCGACTGCGGCGCGCATGCCGGCGATCCACTCACCGGTGAAGGGGTCGACGACATTGCCGCAGGCGTTGACCGAGACCACGGCGCCCACCTTGACGGGGCCGAGCGCCACGGCGGCAGCGCCAAGGCCGGCCTTCATGCAGGTGGCAGGGCCCATGAGCTTACCCACGGTAGCGCCGGTACCGGCGCCTACGTTGCCCTGCTCGAGCGTAGCGGGGGTGTTGTCGAGCGCCTCGCGCACGGCGGCGATGCCAGCCTCGATATCGGGGCGTACCGTGGGGTCGCCAAAAGCGAGGTCGAAGATGCAGCTGGAGCATACGATGGGCACCTGCGTGGGGCCGACGGGCAGGCCAATGCCGCGGCTCTCGAGCTCGCGGGCCACACCGCTTGCGGCCTCGAGACCAAAAGCCGATCCGCCCGAAAGGCAGACGGCGTGGACCTTGTCGACGGTGTTCTCGGGGCGAAGCAGGTCGGTCTCGCGCGATGCCGGGGCACCGCCGCGAACGTCAACGCCGCCCGTTGCGCCTTCGGTTGCCACAATTACGGTGCAACCGGTGCCGGCCTCCTCGTCCGTATAGTTGCCAAAGCAAAAGCCATCGACATCACAAACGTCAATGGCTTCAAGCAGTGTGTCCATGTTTTCTCCTATCGGTTTTCCGCCGCGCCTTATGCCCGGTCGGGATCCGTACGGTACGCCAAAATTGTAGGCGCTGGGGGATGCCCAGCGCCAGATGCAATTACGAGAGTTTTTGAATCGCGCGTGCGACGCGTGCGATGGGCAAGCCCACCACGTTGTAGAAGTCGCCCGAAATATCGTGCACGAGCATGCGTCCACCGACGCCCTGAATACCGTAGGCGCCGGCCTTATCCATGGGCTCGCCCGAGGCGACGTAGCGCTCGATCTGTTCATCAGTAAGCTCGTAGAACGTCACGTCCGTCACATCGACAAACGACAGGCTCTCGGCAGCATGCGGGGCGGCAGCGTCGCCGGCCTTAACGATGCAGACGCCGGTCGCGACCTGGTGCGTGCGCCCTGAAAGCTCGCGTAGCATAGTGCAGGCCTCGTCCTCGTTTGCCGGCTTGCCCAAAATCTTGTCATCGAAGGTGACGATGGTGTCGGCTGCGACGGTCAGCTCGTTGGACTCGGCATGCTCGGCGGCGATGGCGGCGGCTTTGGCTCGTGCCAAGCGCTCGACAAGTGTAAGCGGCGCCTCGCCATCGTACGGTGTTTCATCGATATCGGCAGGAATGATGCGAATGTCATAGCCAGCTTCGCGCATGAGCTCGATGCGGCGTGGCGATTGCGAAGCCAAAATCATAGCTGGATGCCCTCGGCGACCTTCTCGACGGCCTTGTCGCCGGCGAGCGTGCGCAGCAGTTCAAGCGCAAAGGGGAGCGACTGGGCCATGCCGCTGGCGGTGATGATGTTGCCGTCGTGTGTAACCTTGTCACCGGTATAGGCGCCCTCGGGGAAGCTCTTCTCAAAGCCAGGGAAGCATGTGGCGTGGCGCCCCTCGAGCAGGTCGAGCTCGCCCAAGATAAACGGGGCGGCGCAGATGGCGGCAACGTGCTTAGTTGCGGCGAACTCGCAGACCACGTCGCAGACGCGCTGGTCGGCGCGCAGGTTGGTGGCTCCGGGCAGGCCGCCGGGGAGCACGACGCAGTCATACTCGTCAAAGTTGATCTCGTCAAAGAGCGCATCGCAGGTCACGGGAATTTGCAGCGAGCTCACGACCTCACGCGTGGGCATGATCGAGACGAGCGTGGCGCGCACGCCGCCGCGACGCATGACATCGACCATGGTCAAGCATTCAATAGTTTCAAAGCCATCGGCGGCGAGAACGGCAACGCTGGGCATGAGGGTTCCTTTCATAGGCGGCATACAATTAGCCGTCTTATACCCCGAAGACCTCCGCTTGCCACGCTCGATTTCCCAATGATTTTTCTGAGCAATGATTAAGTGGCTAGTTGCGCCTAAGGTGGACGACCGTCTCGCAGTGGAAGGTTTGCGGGAACAGGTCGACTGGCGTGATCTTTACGGGGGAGAAGGTGCCTTCTTCGACAAAGCGTTTGAGATCGCGCGCCAGGGTGGCCGGGTCGCAGCTCACGTAGGCGACATCGCGAGCACTCGTGCTGGCGATAAGGCCGATCGCCTCGGGGGCGAGGCCTGCACGCGGCGGGTCGACCACCAAGACGTCGGCATCCTGGTCGGGGAACTCGCGCACCGCGTCTCCGCCAATGACGTCGACGTTATCGAGCTTGTTGATCTCCAGGTTACGGCGCAGGTCGCGCACGGCGGGGCCGTAGGCCTCGACGGCGGCGACAAAGTCGCAGCGGCGGGCGAGCGGCAGGGTAAAGGTGCCGGCACCGCAGTACAGGTCCACGGCAAGCTCGTCTTCCTGCGGGTCGAGCGCTTCCATGACAAGATCGATCAAAATCTCGGCACCCTTGGTGTTGACCTGGAAAAAAGACGGGGCAGACAAGCGCATCTGACCCTCGGCGATATTCTCGGTCCATGAGCCCTCTCCGGCGAGCATTTCGACCTTGGAGACACGACGGGCCTTCTTTTCGCCCTTGCTCATCACGCGCACGATGCTCGTGGGATGAGCGGCGTCCGCCAGCACGCGGGAGACCTGCGAGCGCGGAAAAGAGCCTGTGGGCGTCCAGAGTGCGACCTCGAGTGCCTTGGTGCGGCGCGATGCGCGAATGCCCACGCGTTCGAGCCCCAAGTCATGGCTGCCGCTTAGATAGTTGAGTGCGCCGACGACCGATTTGAGCGCCTTCGGGAAGCGCTTATCGAACAGCGGGCACGTATCGACGGTCACGATTTTGCTGGGGTCGACACCGTGCATGCCAAGGCGCACGCGACCGTTGACGACGGTCGGTTCGAGCTCGATTTTATTGCGGTAGCCCCAGTCGTCCTTGGTGTGGCAGATGGGCTGTACCAACTCATCGACCTGCTCAGGAGCGAACTTGCCGATGCGCTCGAGCGTGGAGCGCAGGTTTTGCTCCTTGGCGGCGAGCTGTGCCGTGCGTGAGAGATTGCCCCACGAGCAGCCGCCGCAGATGCCCACGAAGGGGCAGGGAGGCTGAATGCGATCGGGGCTTGGCTCCAGAATCTCGGTGGTGCGGGCACGCATGAACGACTTGCCGTCCTGTACGACCTCGGCCTCGACGGTGTCGCCTGCCACGGCGCCCTGCACAAAGACGGCCTTGCCGTTGTCGGCGTGCGCCAGCCCGTCGGCGCCGTAGGTCATCGATTCTATAGTGAGCTTCATATTCCTGCCTGTCATTCGCGTTGTTGTTCGCACCATGGTAGCAGGGAAAAGCGCCCCGCATCCGAGGCTTTCCTCAAATGCGGGGCGCTTCTACAAACTGCTTCTACAAACGACTATTTCGTCTTGCCGGTAATGAGCGTCTTAAGACCCAGGCCGATCAGGCCCAGGCCCATGCGCACGCGACCGGGGCGATGGCGCTCGATGGCCTTGGTCTTGCCAGCGGGCTTATCGCGACGGGCGCTCGTCTCGGGTGCGGGCTTGGTGACCTGCGTCTCGGGCCGAGGTGCAGGTGCAGGCTCGGGCTCAATGACGGTCGCCTGGACCTCTTGGACCTTGGGTGCTACTGGCTGCGGCTCGGCCTCGGGGGCAGGTTCCGCCTCAATGACGGGCTCGGGCGCGGCCTCGGCGTTGCGATAGGCACGCTCCAGTAGAGCTTCCTGCGAGTTGAAGGGTTTCTCACCCTCTGCACGCTCTACGGGGACCCAGGTGCCGTCGCTCGTGAGGCTGCGGGCCTTCACGTTGTCGCGCAGCTGCATGCCCATGTACTCGTGTACTAGGGCGCGGCAGGTGGGGTCGAGCACGGGGAAGGCGATCTCCACGCGGTGCTCGGTGTTGCGCGTCATCATGTCGGCCGAGCTCAGATAGATCATGTCCGAGTCCACGCCAAAGGCGTAAACGCGCGCATGCTCCAAAAAGCGTCCGACGATAGAACGGACATGCACGTTCTCGGTCTTGCCCGGAACACCGGGCTTGAGGCACGAGATACCGCGGATGATCATGTCCACGCGGACTCCTGCGCACGATGCCTCGGCGATTTTGTCGATGACCTCGCGGTCGGTCAGCGAGTTGAGCTTAAAGAACACGCGGGCGGGCTCGCCGGCAAGGGCGCGCTGGATCTCGCGATCCAGGCCGCGCATGATGAGCGGTTTCAGTCCGACGGGCGCCACACCCAGGAAGCGGTAGTCGCCGCGCAGGTTGCCCAGCGACAGATTGCGGAAGAACAGGTTGGCGTCTTCACCGATGCCGGGATGGGCGGTCATGAGCATAAAGTCGCTGTAGAGTTTGGCCGTCTTCTCGTTAAAGTTGCCGGTGCCCAAAAGCGTGAGACGGGTGAGCGCCATGCCCTCGCGATAGGTGAGCTGGCAGATCTTTGAGTGGCATTTAAAGCCCTCGGAACCATAGATGACGGTGCAGCCCGCCTCTTCCAGACGCTCGGCCCACTCGATGTTGTTCTGCTCGTCAAAGCGGGCACGAAGTTCCATGAGCACCGTGACCTCTTTGCCGTTCTCGGCAGCATCGATCAGCGATTCGCACAGGCGGCTCTGCTTGGCCACGCGGTAGAGCGTGATGCGCAGCGAGATGCACTCGGGGTCGTAGGCGGCCTCGTGCACCAGATCCAGGAAGGGGTTCATGGCCTCGTAGGGATAAAAGAGCAGCTTGTCGTGCTGAAGTACCTGCTCTCGGATGGAGCGGGTCATATCGATGGTGGGGTTGGGCTGCGGCTTAAACGGCGTAAAGAGCAGCTCGTTGCGCAGGTGCTCGGGAATCTTGCCCTCAATGCCAAAGACGTAGCCCAGGTCGAGCGGGATATCGCAGGTAAAGACCGAGCGACGCGAGAGCTCGAGCGCCTTGCGGATAGTCTTGAGCGTCGCCTTCTCGAGCGACCCCGAGACGGCGAGCACTACCGGCTGCAGGCGCAGGCGCTTCTTGAGGATGCGCTTCATGTGCTGGCGGTAGTCCTCTTCCTCTTCGACGCCCTCGCCGTCCGGATCGATGTCGGCGTTGCGGGTGACGCGGATCAGCGCACGATCCAGCGGCTTATAGGAGCCAAAGCAGCTGTCCAGGCAGGCGAGAATGACGTCCTCGAGCAAGATGTAGGAGTAGGTGCCGGTGGGCGAGGGAATCTCGACCACGCGGTTCATCGAGGCGGGAATCTCGATAAGGCCCAGCAGGCTCTCCTCGTCGGTGGCGCCGTCCAGACCACAGGCCAGATAGAGCGCGCCGTTGCGCAGGTTGGGGAAGGGGTGGCGCGGATCGATGACCAGCGGCGAGATGACCGGCGACACGTAGGCCTGGAAGTAGCGGGTTACGAAGGTGCGCTCCTCGGGCGTAAGCGAATCGATGCGGGCGCGGTGAACGCCCAAGGTGTCGAGCTTGCCTTCGATGCTCTTAAAGATGGATTCCCAACGAGTAAGGAGCCCGGGCATTTCGGCCATGACAGCATCGACCTGTTCGGAGGCGGTCATATTGCTCTTGTTGTCGACAGGCTGTTTTTTGAGCTCTGCCAGATCGGACAGGCCGCCCACGCGCACCATGAGAAACTCGTCGAGGTTAGACTCGAAAATCGACACGAACTTTAGACGCTCGAACAGCGGAACGGTCTCATCGAAGGCTTCGTCGAGCACGCGGTTGTTAAAGCGCAGCCAGCTAAGCTCTCGGTTTTGCGTGTACGAGAAGTCGCGCGGCGGCTTGCGCAGCTTTGCAGCGGCTTGCTTCTTTTCGATTTTGCTCGGCATATGCATCTGTCCGTTCAGTCCCCGTAGGGGACGGTAGCCTAACTCTTATTCACTATTGTCTCAATTTAGTCGACCGCTGGCACGAACGTATCGCGTGAACGGTATCTTTACCTACTTCTTACGCTGACGAGTCATAGGACTGACGCCCTGCTCGTCTGCAAGCGGTCTATATCCTCACTCAACTGGTACGTAAGTGTGAATAAGAATGATGGATAGCTGAATATCATTGAATGCAGGCGGAAACGTAAACAAACATCATTTATATACATAAAACCGATTTAGCTATGCAATTCTGAATCAAAAGTTTAGAGACGCAATCGCAAATGGTTTTTAAGAAAAAAGAGCGTTTACCTTAGAAAAGTTACTTTAGAACGCCGAAGTACATCATGGGGGAATCACATGCGATATACCGTTCATCGCACTTTGTTGACCGTTCGGGGGCGAGGTGGAATTG
>CATYHY010000040.1 GCA_958407085.1 uncultured Collinsella sp.
ATGGCGAGGGCACGGTCATCGACCATCCCTGCGAGACCTGCGACGGTCAGGGCCGCACGCCTTCGCATGAAAAGATCGACATCGATATTCCCGCCGGTGTTTCGACCGGTCGCCAGCTGCGTGTGAGCGGCTTTGGCGAGGCCGGCCTTCGCGGCGAGCCTTCGGGCGACCTGATTGTCAACGTGCGCGTTGCCGACCACGAGCGCTTTAAGCGCAACGGTGACGACCTGTACCTGGTGAGCGATATCTCGATTGCGCAGGCTGCGCTCGGCTGCGAGATAGAGGTCGAGGGCATTATGCCCGACGAGGTCGTTAAGGTGACGGTTCCCGCCGGTGCCCAGTACGGCGACACCGTGAGCGTCAATAATTACGGCATGCCGCGCATTGGCGGTGGCGGTTCGCGTGGCCGCCTGATCGTGCAACTGCGCGTGGTCGTTCCCACCAATCTTTCCAATAAGCAGCGCGAGCTGCTCCGTGCTTTTGCCGATGAGATGGGCGATGACGTTGCTTCCGGTAAGAAGTCGGTGACCGACCGTATCAAGAGTGCCCTCGACGATATCCTCGATTAAGGAGCCCGCGTGCTCGCACCCCATATTTCCGTCGTCAACCTCGGCTGCCGTGTCAACCGGGTTGAGTCCGACCGTATCACTGCCGATTTAATGCGCCTGGGTTTTGCAATGGTGGAGCCTCAGGATGCAGAGCTAATCGTCATTAACACCTGTGCCGTTACGGGCGAGGCCGAGGCCAAGACCCGCAAGGCCGTCCGTCATGCGCTGGCCCATCCAAATGAGCCCTATGTGGTCGTGACCGGATGCGTGGTCAATTTGCATCCCGAGGAGCTGTTGGAACTTTCGGATCGCGTGATCGCCGAGCCGTCCAAGATCGATGTCGCCGAACGTGTCTGTGAGGTGCTGGGCGTTGAGTCCGATAGCGTTCCCGCCTGCAGCGATGGCGAGGTGGTCGATGCGCTCGGCCGCTCTCGCCTGGGCGTGAAGATTCAGGACGGCTGCAACCATCGCTGCACCTATTGCATTGTGTGGAAGGCACGCGGCCCCGAGCGCTCCGTGCCCGTCGAGTCCGTGCTCGAGCAAGTTCGCGAGGCCCAGGAGGCCGGCGTGCCCGAGGTGGTGCTGACCGGTGTGAACCTGGGTGCCTACGATGGCAAGAGCGCGACAGACGAACACGTTGAGATCGATGAGCTTCTCGAGGCCATCATGGAGCGCACGTCTATCCCTCATGTGCGCATTTCCTCGGTCGAGCCCATGGATATCTCTGAGCGCCTGCTTAAGGTTATGGCACGCTATCCGCAGCGTATCGCCCCGTTTTTGCACCTGCCTGTGCAGTCCGGCTGCACGGCGACCCTGCATCGCATGGGCCGTCCCTATAGCGCCGAGGCCTTTGAGGACACGGTGCGTATGATTCGCGCCAACTTGCCCCAGGCGTCCCTTTCGTGCGATGTCATCGTCGGTTTTCCTGGCGAGACGGACGAGGAGTTCGAGGAGTCGCTGGCGCTGTGTCGCCGTGTGGGTTTCTCGCGTATGCACGTGTTCCGTTACAGCAAGCGTCCCGGCACCCTTGCCGCCGATATGCCTGATCAGGTACCGCCCGAGGTCATGGCCGAGCGCAGCCGCCGTATGCGGGCCGCTGCACAGGAGCTCGCTATTGCCGACGCTCGTCGTCGCGTGGGCACGGTCGAGCGTGCCGTGCTCGAGTATGGTGACAACCTGACGCTCGGCTCGTTCCATCATGCCCGTCTTGACGATACCTGTGGACTCACAGCCCCGTGCCTGCTCGATGTTGCTATCATCGGAGTCGATGATTCCGGCTTGGTCCATGCACGCAGGGAGGTTCATGGAAGCCTCGAAGATTAGACTTACCGTTCCCGAGGGTATCGACCCCTCGCGCGTTTTGGGCGCCGGCGACGGCGTCCTTCGTGCACTCGAGAACTTGGTGCGCGCCCATGTGGTCGCCCGTGGCGATAGCATCGCCGTGAGCGGTGACCCGGATGAGGTCGAACTCGTGGCGCGTTTTTTCGAACATGCCTTTCGTGAGGCTGCTGCCGGGCGCACGCTTTCTGCCGACGATGTCTCGCGCTGTCTGGCCGTTCTGCGCGACGGTGAGCACGAGGCTACATCGCTTCGCGATGACGTGCTGCTTTCGTATCGCGGTCGTGCCATTCGCCCCAAAACGCTCGGCCAAAAGCGCTATGTGGATGCCATCCGCTCGCATACCATCACGTTTGGCCTGGGTCCTGCCGGTACCGGTAAGACCTATCTGGCCATGGCGCTCGCCGTTGCCGCGCTCAAACGCCACGAGGTGGGCCGTCTGATCTTGACGCGCCCGGTTGTCGAGGCGGGGGAGAACCTGGGCTTTTTGCCCGGCACCCTTGAGGAAAAGATCGATCCTTACATGCGTCCGCTCTACGACGCCCTTTTTGACATGATGGATCGCGAGCGCACTGATGAGCTTATGGAGCGCGGCATGATCGAGATCGCCCCGCTTGCCTATATGCGCGGTCGTACGCTGAGCGATGCTTTCGTGGTGCTCGATGAGGCACAAAATACCACGCCCGAGCAGATGAAGATGTTCCTGACGCGCTTGGGCTTTAACTCCAAGTTTGTGATTACCGGCGACCTGAGCCAGCGTGACCTGGTGGGTCGTCGTGGTGGCTTGGCGGATGTCGAGAAGATTTTGGGCCGTGTCGACGATGTCGCATTTTCGCACCTCGAGCGTGCCGACGTGGTGCGCCATGCCTTGGTGGGACGTATCGTCGAGGCATACGATACTTATGATGATGTGCGCGAGAAACGCGTACGTGACCGAAAGGAGTCCCGTTGAGTGTATTGATCAGCAACGATGCCGAGCTCGATACGCTGCTCGACGCGCAGGAGGTGGAGCACATCTGCGAGGTTGTGCTTGACGCCGAGGGCGTTGAGCGTGAAGTCGAGATTTCCCTTTCGTATGTCGATGAGGACGAGATGCATGAGCTCAACCACGAGTGGCGCGGTATCGACCGCACCACCGATGTGCTCTCGTTTGAGTGCGATTCGGCCTTTGACGATGACATTTCCGCCGACGAGACGCTTGAGCTCGGCGATATCATCCTGGCCCCGCAGGTCATTGCCCGTCAGGCCCCCGGCTTTGGCAATAGCCCTGCCGACGAGTGCCGTCTGATGCTCGTACACGGCATGCTGCACCTGCTGGGCTATGACCACATCGAGGACGACGAGGCCGAGGTTATGGAGGCCCGCGAGGACGCCATCCTGCACGATTTGGCGCTCGAGCGCGGCGAGGACCCTAAGCTAGTCCACGTCGGCCCCATCACCAACCACGCCCACGACTAGGAGCCGTCTATGATTCCCGGATCGAACAAGGACCATCCGTCCTTCTTAAAGTCGTTTTCTTACGCTATGGAGGGCTTCGCCACCGCCGTCAAGACCGAGCGCAACATTAAGGTCATGCTCGTGGCGGGCGTGTGCACCGTCATTGCAGGCTGCATCGTGGGGCTCGACATTGCCGAGTGGGCCACGATTATCATCTGTTGCGGCCTGGTGATTCACGGCGAGCTTTGCAATACCGCCATGGAGGCCATCGTCGACCTGGCGACCCAGGAGCTCCATCCGCTGGCCAAGCGTGCGAAGGACATCGCCGCCGCCTCCGTATACGTTCTTTCCATCACCGCCGCGATTGTGGGCTTGCTGGTATTTGCCCACGCGCTCGGCTTTATTTAGAAAGGGATTCCCATGTCCGACAATATGCAGCCTGCCGATGAGATTTTGGACGACGAGTCCCTGGACGCGGTGGATACCGAGGAGCTCGAGGAAGTCGAGGAGTTCGACCCGTTTGAGGATATGAGTGATGAGGAGCTCGACGCCCTGTGCGACGAGGGCGACAGCCTCGCGGGCTTTGGTGACGTGGAGCCCGGTTTCCGCAGCGGTTTTGTGGCCCTGGTCGGTCGCCCCAACGCCGGTAAGTCCACGCTGCTTAATGCCTGCTATGGCAAAAAGGTCGCCATCACCTCGCCGGTGGCCCAGACGACCCGCCGCCGCATGCGCGCCGTCGTCAACCGTCCCGGCTACCAGCTGGTCTTTGTCGATACCCCGGGTATTCATAAGCCCAAGGACGGTCTGGGATCCGAGCTCAACAAGAGCGCGTTGTTCGAGCTGAACGATGTCGATGTTGTCGCGTTTTTGATTGATGCCACCAAGCCGATCGGCAGGGGAGACGCCTGGGTTGCCGAGCGCGTCAAGAATGCCCGTTCCAAGAAGGTTCTGGTGCTCACCAAGGCCGATGAAGCCGACCCTGCACAGGTTATGGAGCAGCTTAAGGCCGCCCACGAGCTCATGGAATTTGACGACGAGATTGTGACGTCGTCGGTCAAGAACTTCAACGTCGATGCCTTTATAGAGACCGTTGCGCACTTTTTGCCCGAGGGTCCGCGTTGGTTCCCCGAGGACATGGGTACCGACGCTTCCGATGAGACGCTCGTTGCCGAGTTTGTGCGCGAGAAGGTCTTGCGCCGCACCCGTGATGAGATTCCGCACTCCGTTGGCGTGATCTGCGATGCGCTCGAGCAGACCAAGAAGGTACTGCGTGTGCACGCCACCATTTACGTCGAGCGCGAGGGCCAAAAGGGCATCATCATCGGTAAGGGCGGCGAGATGATCAAGCATATCGGTATCGACGCCCGTCGCGATCTTGAGCGTATCTTTGGTACGCAGGTCTTTTTGGAGCTGGACGTGAAGGTCAAGGCCGGCTGGCGTGACGACGAGGCCCAGATTCGCCGCTTTGGCTACAACGCCGAGGATTAGGGACACGCGGCGCGAATGGCAGGTTCTCGCACATATCGCACGAAAGTGCTCGTCCTCGATAAGACGAAGCTCAAAGAGACCGACCTGATCTTGACGATGCTTGATGAGCGGGGTCGGCAGGTTCGTGCCGTGGCAAAGGGCGCCCGCAAACCCGGTGGACGCCTGGCTGCGCGCTGCGAGCTGTTCTGTACCGTCGATATGCTACTCGCGCATGGACGGTCACTCGACGTGGTTTCCCAGGCCGAGCTTATGGAGGCGCCGCTCGGCGTTGCGCCCGATTACGAGACGACCTGCGCCGCAAGTGCGATTGCCGAGGTCGCGCGCGTGTGCTCGTTCGAGGACGCCGAGGACCCGTTTACCTTTGCCATAACGCAACGGGCGCTTACCCTGGTCGGCAGCGGGCTCGATGCGGCGCATATGGATCTACTTGTGGCGGCATATGTCTTTAAGCTGCTGTCGCACGTTGGCTATCGACCAGATTTTTCGGCCTGTGTGCTGTGCGGAGACCCCATGCTGTCGTATTTTTCGCCCCAGGCGGGCGGTCTCATGTGCGGATCGTGCGCGTCGAGCGTTCCGGGTGCCGAGCTGGTATCGACCGGTGAGGTCGCATGGCTGCGCGCCCTCATGTCGATGACCTTCGATGCGCTTTTGGCCGAGAAAATCGACTCGCATACGGCGGCGTTCTTGCTTGGGCTTTCGCATGTGTGGGCGGCGACGCATACCGACCAGCGCCTCCGTGCGATGGAATTCATGTTGGGTCGGTGATGATGCGCAGACGCGGGCTGCTTGTGGTAACATACCGACCCGTTGGTACCTCGACCTTGGATGCTCGCTCCACCGGCGGCTTCCCAGTCCGAGGCGAATATCGTCGCCCGCGGGCGACAAGAAACGAAAGGTGAAACAATGACTGTTTCCAAAGAGCGCAAGGCGGAGCTGACTGCCCAGTTCGGTAACACCCCGGTCGACACCGGCAACCCCAAGGTTCAGGTCGCCATCCTGTCCGAGCGCATCAAGGAGCTGACCGAGCACATGAAGTCCCACCAGAAGGACTTCCACACCCGTCGTGGCCTGCTCATGCTCGTCGGCCGTCGTCGTCGTCTTCTCTCCTACATCAAGAAGA
This sequence comes from uncultured Collinsella sp., assembly GCA_958407085.1. GTDB lineage: Bacteria > Actinomycetota > Coriobacteriia > Coriobacteriales > Coriobacteriaceae > Collinsella. Next base: position 5,932 of record CATYHY010000040.1, read on the forward strand.
ACGACATCGTCGAGTACCGTGAGCTCATCAAGGCTCTGGGCATCCGCGACAACATCCAGTAGGATTTGTACATGCTAAGAGCGTCCTGCGCAGCGGGGCGCTCTTTTTGTGTAAGGGCGCGAACAATCACGCTCTGAAGCGTGGCGGGGGCAGGGGGCCCGCGTCACATGAGAAGCCCGCAGGCAAGGGGTCTGCGGGGTAAAGGAGAACAATGACACTCGTATCCAAGACCTTTGAGCTGTACGGCAAGACCTACACCTTTGAGTCGGGCGAGCTTGCCAAGCAGGCCACCGGCGCCTGCATGGTCAAGCAGGGTGACACCACGATGCTCGACACCGTGGTCGTCTCCAAGGAGCGTAAGAACTACGATTTCTTCCCGCTGACCGTCGACTTCAACGAGAAGATGTACGCAGCCGGCCGCATCCCGGGTGGCTACCTCAAGCGTGAGGGCCGTCCCAGCGAGAAGGCCACGCTCACCGCGCGCATGATCGACCGTCCGATTCGCCCGAGCTTCCCGGACGGCTTCCGCAACGAGGTGCACATCGTCGCCACTTCGCTCGTCGCCGACCAGGTCAACCCCTTCGACGTCATCAACGTCATGGGTGCTTCCCTGGCCATGACGCTCGGCGGCGTGCCCTTCGAGGGCCCGCTTGCCTGCGTGCGCATCGGCCGTAACGTGGAGACCGGCGAGTTTATCGTCAACCCCACCTACGAGGAGCGCGAGAACTCCGATCTGGACCTGGAGCTGGGCGGCTCTGCCGACTTCATCTCGATGGTCGAGGCCGGCGCCGAGGAGATCTCCGAGGACGACATGCTCGCCGCCATGAAGTTTGGCCAGGAGGCCCTTGCCGTTTTCTGCCAGGCTCAGGACGAGTTCGTCGCCGAGTGGGAGCAGGTCAACGGCCCCATCGTCAAGAAGGAGTACCCGCTCGACCAGCCCGTCGAGGAGGTCCAGGAGCGCATCTTCGCCCACTACGACGAGATGGCAGCCGCCCTTCGCGACGCCGACAAGCTCTCCCGTATCGGCAAGGTCGAGGCTCTGAAGGAGTCCATCCGCGCCGAGTTCACCGAGGAGGAGCAGGCCGCTTGGGAGCGCGAGATCCCTGTGGCGCTCAAGAAGCTCGAGAAGAAGGCCATGCGCACCATGGTCGTTGAGACCGGCGAGCGCGTCGACGGCCGTGCCGCCGACGAGATCCGTCCCATCATGGTGAAGGACAACTACCTGCCGCTCGTTCACGGCTCCGGTTTGTTCCAGCGTGGCCAGACCCAGGTGCTCTCGGTTCTTTCGCTCGGCATGCTCAACGAGGGCCAGCGTCTGGATACCATCGAGCCCACCGAGGGCAAGCGCTACATGCACCACTACAACTTCCCGCCTTTCTGCACCGGCGAGACCGGCCGCATGGGCAGCCCCAAGCGCCGCGAGATCGGCCATGGCAATCTGGCCGAGCGCGCTCTGCTTCCGGTGCTTCCCGACGAGAACGAGTTCCCCTACGCCATCCGCGTCGTCTCCGAGGTCATGGAGTCCAACGGCTCCTCTTCGATGGCTTCGACCTGCGGCTCCACGCTCGCCCTTATGGACGGCGGCGTGCCCATTAAGCGCCCGGTCTCCGGTATCGCCATGGGCCTGATCCAGGAGGAGGGCAAGACCGTGGTCCTGTCCGACATCCAGGGTCTCGAGGACTTCCTGGGTGACATGGACTTTAAGGTCACCGGCACCACCGAGGGCATCACCGCCCTGCAGATGGACAACAAGGCCACCGGCCTCACCTTCGACATCCTGGCCCGCGCTCTGCAGCAGGCCAAGGAGGGTCGCGCCTTCATCCTGCAGAAGATGCTCGATGTGATCCCCGAGCCGCGTCACACCACGCGCAGCACCGCTCCGCGTATCGTCTCCATCCAGGTTCCGACCGACAAGATCCGCGATGTTATCGGTTCCGGCGGTAAGGTCATCCGCGGCATCCAGGACGAGACCGGCGCTTCGGTCGACATCCAGGAGGACGGCACCGTCTTTGTCGGCGGCACCGGCGAGTCCGTCGATCAGGCCGTCGAGCGCATCAAGCTCATCATCAAGGTTCCCGAGCCGGGCGAGGAGTACACCGGTCGCGTGGTCTCCATCCAGCCCTTCGGCGCCTTCGTCAACCTGCTGCCCGGTAAGGATGGCCTGCTGCACATCTCCCGCGTCGCCAAGGGCCGCGTGGAGAAGGTCGAGGACGTCCTCAACGTGGGCGACGAGGTCAAGGTCGTCGTCATCGAGGTCGACGATCGCGGCAAGATCTCGCTCGATCGTCTTGACAAGCCCGAGGCCCCTGCTCGTGCCGAGGGTGCCTCTGAGGGCGACGGCGAGCACTTCCAGCGCCGTGAGCGTCCGCGTCGCGAGCGCTCCGAGCGCAACGACCGTCCGCGCCGTCCCGGCGACAACGGAGGCCGCAAGCCCCGCCGTCACCACGACGCCGAGTAACAGCTAAACATAAGCAGCTCAACAAGGGCGACTCCTAAGGGGGTCGCCCTTTTGCTATTCCCGGCGGGGTCCGCGGATAAAGTTTCCTGCTCTACAGTCCTTCGCAAGACGGAAAGCACATTAAGTGCTTTCCTTTGCGTGCGGAACTCGCGATAAACTTCATATGCGGCCCTCCCGGGCGCAAGCAAAAGGGCTGGTTAACGCTGTTGGTAGCTTGCTGGTCTTCTGTTCTTAGTTGATATACTTTTTCGCATCTAACGCTTAGCCTAGGGGGTTGGCATGACAAATAAGGTTGAATGGGACCGCATGATTGCCGGGGAGCTCTATAGCCCCTATCGGGTTAACGACCATTCGTTTAGTAGGGTGCATGCGGCTCAGAAGTTGTTTAATGAGTCGGAGTATTGGGCTGATTCGAGCGCCTTTGAGGAACTAAAGAAGTGTTTTCGCGTTGCTCCGGACGATATGGTCTTAACGGCTCCCGTTTATTTTGATCACGGCGACAGGGTTTCGTTTGGTAACCATTTCTATGCGAATACCGGTTTGACGATTCTGGACGAAAATTACGTGACCTTTGGCGACAACGTCCTTCTAGGACCCCATGTGAGTATATTTACTGCTGGGCATCCAATTGACGCCGATGTGCGCAATCTAGACCTCGAGTATGCTAAGCCTGTCGTAATCGGCAACAACGTCTGGATGGGCGGCGGGGTGATTATCAATCCGGGCGTATCAATCGGAGACGATGTGGTCATAGCCTCAGGTTCAGTTGTTGTTAAAGACGTTCCAAGCCACGTCATCATCGGCGGCAATCCAGCTCATATCATTCGAGAGATTACCGACAACGATCGCAAGCTCTGGCAAGGCCAGCTGAATGCCTACAACGAGGCAATTGGATCATAGCCTCGGCATTCCCGCAGATAAAACCTACTAAAACAAACCTATCCCTTATTGGCAGGTTTTCCGTGGGGCGGGCACTGATGTAGCTTATCGCGAGTTCCGCACGCAAAGGAAAGCACTTAATGTGCTTTCCGTCTTGCGCAGGACTGTAGAGCAGGAAACTTAGCCCGTGCCGGGGCCGCTGAGCCCTGACCGGCGGGATACACAGGTTCAGATGGGGCTTTGATGCATGGGTGGTCTGTTGTTGTGCAAATGGGTATCATACTGTGGTTATTGCATCGACTCTGCGATGCATGTTTGTACGTTCCCGGCGGTCGGTTTGCCAGAAGCGCCCCGTCGGTTGTTCCAGACCCGTTTCGAAGAAAGGAAACCACACTAACCTATGGCAGCTAAAAAATCATCTCCCTTGAAGATCATTCCGCTCGGCGGCCTTGACGGCATCGGCAAGAACATGACGGTCTTCGAATGCGGCGACGACATGGTGCTCGTTGACGCTGGCCTCATGTTCCCCGACGATTCCCAGCCCGGTATTGACCTGGTGCTTCCCGACTACACCTATGTTCTGGAGAACGAGGAGAAGCTCCGCGGTATCGTCGTCACCCACGGCCACGAGGACCACACCGGTTCGCTTCCGTATCTGCTGCAGGACCTCAACAACAAGGTGCCCATCT
>CATYHY010000041.1 GCA_958407085.1 uncultured Collinsella sp.
GGCTTGTATCTGTATCGCTCGATGTATTACATGTGCACCTTCGACACGGTCAATATGCTCGGCTGGTTTGTGCGTGCGGTGCTCATCGTGGCGTTTTTGCCCGTTGGTCTGGGTGTGGCGCGTACGCTCACCGACCCTCGCTGGCGCCACACCAGCTAATTGGTACAAGGGGGACAGGTTACTTTGCACCAAATGAGTTGCGGTGAAATAGGGACTGAATTGCTGCTTAAAGGGTCAAAACAGTCCGTATTCCACCGCAACTTATGGGGTCGGGGGATTATCGGTGCCCTGCATCTTCATAAACTCAACGCTTACGAAGCGCATGCGTTTCGTGCTAGGCTGGTTCCACCACATAAGTAGTCGCAGACGCGCGTACCACGGGCGGGCGAGATGAAGTTCCAACAGCTCCATCTTGCCCGCCCGTTTTTGTTGCGTGGCGCCGCGGTACAACACAGAGAGGAATCTGCCCTTTATGCCTATCAACAAACGAGAGAGCCTGCTGTTCACCTTTATCATGTGCTTTTGCATGGTGCTCTGGATGAGCATCTACAACGTTGCCCTGCAGCACGGGGCCATCAACGGCGAGGTCGTTGCCGCTGCGTGGCTCGGCTTCCCCGTTGCCTACATTTTTGCCATGTGCTGCGACTGGTTCGTCGCCAGCCCGCTCGCCAAGGGTTTCGCCTTTAAGTACTTGGTCACGCCGGGCAAGAGCTCGCCACTTGCCATGACGCTCGCCGTCAGCTCCTGCATGGTCGTTCCCATGGTCATCATCATGTCGCTGTACGGTGCCTGCGAGGGTCTGACGCACATGCCCGGCGGCATCCTTGCGAACCTGTATTCCGTGCCTGCGATCTGGATGATCAACATCCCGCATAATTTTGTGATGGCGCTGCCGTGGAACCTTTTGGTAGCCGGTCCAATTTCCCACTTCGTCTTCCGTCGCGCCTTCCCTGTGGGGACGGTTTTCGAGGAGGAGCATGCCGAGCTCTTGGAGCAGGCTATGGCTCCTGAGTGCGAGTAGCTCGCTTAGGGATCTGCTGAGCGCGGGCGACTTGCTTGGTTGGAGCCCTAAGCGTGGATAGCTCTCTCGGCGACATCGCGGGCGTGAGCGGTGCGCATGACCGGAGGGCCCGTGCTGCTCCGTTGCCCGACGTGCTAGCGCGCAGAAGAATCTGTTGGTGCATTCGGCGGCTGCTGAAGCGTTTCGGCAGCCGCTTTTTATACGGAGTTTAAATACAACAGTCTGTTGTATTACGTAGAGTGGTATATCTCTAGCAGGAAAAATGCGAGAGACGGAGCATTATGGCGTTGCTAGTAGGACTGGACGTAGGGTCGACGACGACCAAAGTTTACGCGATGCACGAGGATATGACCGAGGCGTGGTGGGGATATCGCCGCCACGGGGCGTGTCAGACAGCGAGCGTGCGCGCCATGCTCGGCGAGCTCGCCGAGCGCTTTTCCCATGAGTCGCTGCGCGTTGCGGTGACCGGCTCGGGTGCGCGCGATATCGCGACCGCGCTGGGCGCCTCGTACGTTCAGGAGGTGGTCGCCAACGCGCTCGCGATCAGCAGGTTCTATCCGCAGACGCGCTGCGCCATCGAGCTGGGCGGCCAAGACGCCAAGATGATCTTCTTCCGCACCAACGATAAGGGAGACATCGAGGTTGCCGACATGCGCATGAACGGTTCGTGCGCAGGCGGTACTGGTGCATTTATCGACGAGATGGCAAAGCTCATGGGGGTCGGCACCGAATCGGGCGAGTTCGAGCAGCTCGCAAGCCGGGGAACGACCGTCCACGAGGTCTCGGGCCGCTGCGGCGTGTACGCAAAGACCGATATCCAGCCGCTGCTCAACGAGGGCATTCCTACCACCGACCTGGCGCTTTCGGCGCTTCACGCGGTCGCCCGCCAAACGATCGGCGGTCTGGCCCAGGGTATCGACATCGAGCCGCCGGTAATCTTCGAGGGCGGTACGCTCGCCTACAACCCCACGCTGGTCCGCGTGTTCCGGGAGCAACTGAATCTATCGGACGATCAGGTTATCGTCCCGCGCGATCCGCAGATCATGGTCGCGCGCGGTGCCGCCCTGTCGCTGACCGACATGTTCGCATCGTCCCAACCGATCGACCTTCCCGACGCTTTTGTCCGGCTGGATAAGCTCGAGACGGTCGCGCCCGCAAGCGGGGAGGGACGTCTTGCCCAGCCCTTTTTTGCCACACCTGCCGAGCAGGCGGATTTTACGGCACGCCATGGCAAAGAGACGCCGGCAAAGGGTCCGGATGCGTATGCGCCCGGAGAGACGGTGCGTGTGGCGCTCGGTATCGATTCGGGGAGCACGACGACCAAGTTCGCCCTGGTCGATGAGGCGGGTGAGCTTGTCGATTCGTTCTACGCGTCTAATAACGGCAGACCGCTCGACGTCGCCCAACAGGGTCTTGTCAGCTTGAAGAACCGCTGGGAGACAGCGGGAGTCACGCTTGCGATCGATGCCGTGGGCACCACGGGATACGGCGAGGAGCTTTTCGCGCGCGCGTTCCACGCCGACTACCATACGGTCGAGACGGTCGCGCACGCCCGCGCCGCGTGCGCATGCGTTCCCGATGCGACCTTCGTGCTCGACATCGGCGGACAGGATATGAAGGCCATCTGGCTCAACCACGGCGTGCTGACCGATATCGTCGTCAACGAGGCGTGCTCTGCGGGCTGCGGCTCGTTCCTCGAGGGTTTTGCCAAAAACCTCGGAATAGCCGTTGAGGATATCGCGACCGAGGCATTTTCGTCCAAAGCCCCCGCCGTTCTCGGCAGCCGCTGCACGGTGTTCATGAACAGCAGCGTCGTTTCCGAGCAGCGGCGCGGTAAGGGTCCGGGCGACATCATGGCCGGTCTCTGCCGTTCGATTATCGAGAACGTGTTCACCAAGGTCATTCGCGTTTCAAATCTCAACCGTCTGGGCGACAAAGTCGTCGTCCAGGGCGGCACGTTCCGAAACGACGCGGTGCTGCGCGCATTCGAGCAGTATCTGGGCAAACCCGTCACGCGTGCGCCCCACCCGGGGCTGATGGGCGCTATCGGTATCGCCCTGCTCGCGCGCGAGGAATGCCGCAAGGGCGACGCCGGCACGTCGTTTATCGGGCTCGATGCCGTGGAGCGCTTCGAGCATCGCGAGTTCGGCGGCGTTACCTGCCGTCGGTGCAACAACCGCTGCCAGCGCGCGGTCGTGGCATTTGGCGACGGCTCGCTTTACGTCACGGGCAATCGCTGCCCGCGCGGCGGCGCCATCTCATGGGATGAGCTCGTGCGCGAGGTTCCCGCGGCGGAGGAGCTGCGTCCGCAGGGTGCTTGCGAGGCACAGGCACCCGGCACGGGGCGCGACCGGACCGCGGCTGCCCCCAATCTCTTTGTCGACCGCGAGAAGCTGCTGTTCGAGTCGTGCCCCACGGTTCCCGTCTGCGGGGGGCGCGATGTCACGATCGGCATTCCCCGTGTGCTCGAGTTCTGGGACACCATGCCGTTCTGGTCGACGTTCTTCAGCACGCTCGGCTTTAAGGTGCGCGTCTCGGGACGCAGCACCAAGGCGATGTACGAGCGCGGTCTGGCGCACGTCACATCCGACACCGTGTGCTTCCCGGCCAAGCTTGTCCACGGGCACATCCGCAATCTCGTCGACGCCGGCGTCGACCGTATCTTCATGCCCATCATCACGACGGTGCCCACCGAAAACACCGCCTCTACCAGCGAGTGGATGTGCGCCGTCGTAAAGGGATACCCCTACGTGATGCGCAATTCCGATAACCCGGAGGAGCGTTTCGGCGTTCCGTTCGATACGCCGCTGTTCCACTGGTACGACGAGGGCGACCGAAACCGCCAGCTCAAGGCGTGGTGCAAGGAGACCTTCGATATCGATGCCGACCTGGTTGCCAAGGCGACCGAGCAGGCGGACCGCGCGCAGCAGACGTTTGAGAACCAGCTGCAGCTGCGCGGCAGGCAGGTGCTCGAGAACGTGCGCGAGGACGGCGGCTACGCGGTGGTGATCGCTTCGCGCCCGTACCACAACGACCCGCTGGTCAACCACGGGCTGCCCAAGCTCTTCTCTGAGCGCGGCATCCCCGTGCTGACGCCCGATGCGGTGCCGGGGGTCTGCAACGTCGATCTTTCCAACAGCCGCATCGACATCGTGAACAACTACCATGCGCGCATGCTGTCGTGCGCGGTCATCGTCGCATCGACGCCCGAGCTCGAGCTCGTGCAGATGGGCAGCTTCGGCTGCGGCCACGATGCGTATCTCACCGACGAGATCGCGCGCATGATGGGCGAGATGGGCTCCAAGGTTCCGATGATGATCAAGCTCGATGAGAGCGACGTCGCCGGTCCCATGGGCATTCGCGTGCGTTCGTTTATCGAGTCGGTCAACCGTCGTCGCGCGGAGGAGCGTGCCGAGGGCGCCCGGGTGCACGCGGTCCATCCGCTCGACGACCCGTATAAGGTCAAGTACACCAAGCGCGACCGGCACGACAAGATCGCGCTGGTCCCCAACACCTCCCATGCGTTCTGCAGGCTCATGACCGCGGCGATGCGCAATCAGGGCGTGCGCGCCGAGGCCCTTGATATCGGGCGCGAGGATGCCATCCGCCTGGGCAAACGCTATGTGCACAACGACATCTGCTTCCCCGCGCAAATCGTGATCGGCGAGGCGCTCGCGGCACTCGAGAGCGGTAAGTACGACCCGCACGACGTCGCCGTGGTGACTGGCAAGTATATCGGCGACTGCCGCCTGACGCACTACATGCCCCTGCTGCGCCGCGCGCTCGACGACGCGGGATACGACTATGTCCCGGTGCTCACCAACGACGACGTCGATGCCCACAATGCGCATCCGGGCTTCAAGCTCGGCCTTGGCCCGAGCATCCAGATCGCCTACGGTCTTCCCATGATCGATACCCTCGAGGCCATGCTTAGGCGCATCCGTCCCTACGAGCTCGAGAAGGGCGCGGCGGACGCTGCGTTCGACCGCGCGCTCGATGAGGTTATCGAGGGCATGGAGCGCTCCGGGCTGAGAGGCCAGGCGACGGGCTTCAAACGCGCGCTTGCGATCATGGACGCCGTTCCGTACGACCGCTCGAACCCGCATCCGACCGTTCTCATCGTGGGCGAGTACCTGCTCAATTTCCATCTCGGCGCCAACCACGAGATCGAGCGCTACCTCGAGGACAACGGGCTCGAGGTCATCGAGGCGCGCATGACCGACGTGATCCGCAAGACCTATTTCTACAAGCATGCGCAGTCGCGCGAGTTCCACGTCGACCTGTCGCTGCCCGAAAAGGCCTGGTACGCCACGGCGGACAACCTGTTCGAGCTCGCGCACGACCGTTGCGACCGCCTGGGCGCGGCGAGCCCGCTCTACGAGCCGCCGACGCGCATGCCCGAGCTCGTGCGCGCGAGCGATAAGATCCTGCACCATACGTTCGATGCGGGCGAGGGCGTGCTGATTCCGGCGGAGATCCTCGAGCACGCCAAGCGCGGCTGCCGCAACTTCGTGATCCTGCAGCCGTTCGGGTGTCTGCCCAACCATGTCGTGGGGCGCGGCCTCATCCATGCGCTCAAGGAGCAGTATCCCACGGCGCAGTTCCTGCCGCTCGACTACGATCCCGACGTGAGCTTCGCCAACGTGGAGAACCGTCTTCAGATGCTCATCATGAACGCCAAGGCGCAGGGGTGCGGTGAGGCGCATGGCGAGACCGCGTAAGGACGCCGATGCGCCCGATGCACGCACCCGTATCATCGAGGCGTTTTGGGAGCTCATCGAGAACAACAGCATCTTCGAGCTGTCGGTTGGCGAGGTGACCCGCGCCGCCCGGTGCAATCGCGGAACGTTTTACTACTATTTTCACGATTTCGATGAACTCGTCGCCATCGCCATAGCCCAGCTGCTGCAGGATAACGAGCTCATCACCGATGCCCTCTGGCATTTTTCGAGCGAGGGCGACCTTTCGGCGTTCGACCGGCGCGACGTCCGCTGCCTGCTGCGGCGCATCGTCATCACCATGAGGGCGGGTGCCGCCGAGCAGGTCGTGCAGGGCATCCATACGATCATCATCGACCGCGTGAGAGAGATCGTCCACCCCGACGGAGAAGAGCTCAAGGCGGATTCGAGCTTTGCGGTGGGCTTTCTGGTCTCGGGCATCATGGACTTTGTGATGGCGGTCGGCTTTGCCCGGGAGGGCGGCGAGGAGATAGACCTCGAGCAGCTGGGGGACAGCGCGTGCGCGTACCTGAGGGCGGTCGCCATGCAGACGGTGGAAACGGTCGCGCAAGTCGAGGGCGTCGATACATCCGAGCTGCTCGAACGCGTCTCCAAGGAGGCCGATGCCTATCGCGCATCGCGTGCGACGAGTCCCGACGTGGTGAAAGACGCCTAGGGTTTCTCTTGCGGGGCGCCTGTCGCGCATCGCGCGGTGAGTCCCGCGATGCGGTCATAACCTGCATTCATGTGAGCCGGGTTTATAGATATTCCTCCAGCTGTTAACATAGACAACCTGTGGGTAAAGAGACAAAAGCGCCGCCGACGGGCGGGCGTTTTGATTTCGATGAACTCATGTAAGGAAACGAGCATGTTAGATAGATTTACCGATCGAGCGCGCAAGGTCATGTCGATGGCCAAACAGGAGGCGCTCGATCTTCATTCAAATAAGGTGGGCACCGAGCACCTGCTGCTCGCGCTTGCCAAGGAGGACGAGGGCATTGCCGCCGAGGCACTGCGCTCGCTTGATATCTCCTACGACGACATCATGGACACCCTCAAGGAGGTCCAGACCACGGTTCCCGAGCCCAGTGAGGAGACCGAGGCGGCTAAGCTCGCCTTTACGCCGCTCGTCATTAGCGTTATGGAGCGTTCATTCCGCGTGGCGCGTGAGAATAACCAGACCTACGTGTCGACCGAGCACTTGCTGATCGGCATCGTCGAAGAGGGCAACGGCATGGCCATGGACATCCTCATGCGCCTGGGTGTGTCGTCCGCCTCTATCAAAAAGGCTATCGAGAAACTCACTGCCAAGGACCAGGACAAGAAGCGTCCGCTCGCCGGCGCCGGTGCCGGGCGTCCCGGTGCGGGCCTGCCGTTCTTTAGCGGCTCGGATGCCTCTCAGCAAAAGGGGAGTGGCACCGATACGCTTAAGCAGTTCGCGACCAACCTCACGCAGAAGGCGCGCGATGGCGAGCTCGACCCTGTAATTGGTCGCGAAAAGGAAGTCCAGCGCATGATGGAGATCCTTTCGCGCCGCACCAAGAACAACCCGCTTATCTTGGGTGACCCCGGTGTGGGCAAGACGGCCATCGTCGAGGGCCTGGCTCAGCAGATCGCTGCCGGCAACGTGCCCGAGAACCTCATGAACCAGAATATCTGGACGCTCGACCTGCCGGGCCTCGTGGCGGGTGCCAAGTATCGCGGCGAGTTTGAGGAGCGCCTCAAGAACGTGATCCAGGAGGCCACCGAAGCCGACGACGTCATCCTGTTTATCGACGAGATGCACACCATCATCGGTGCCGGTTCTGCTGAGGGTTCCATCGACGCGAGCTCCATGCTCAAGCCCGTGCTCGCGCGCGGTGCCTTCCAGATTATCGGCGCCACCACGGCCGAGGAATTCCGCAAGTACCTCACCAAGGACCCGGCCTTCGAGCGTCGCTTCCAGACCATCGATGTCGAGGAGCCGAGCGTCGAGGACACGGTCAAGATCCTGACCGCGCTCAAGCCGCGCTACGAGGAGCACCACCATGTGCGCTATACGCAGGGTGCTATCGAGGCCGCCGCGAACCTTTCCAACCGCTACATCCAGGATCGCTTCCTGCCCGATAAGGCCATCGACCTCATTGACGAGGCCGGTGCCCGCGCTCGCATCGCCGCGAATCGCGCGCCCGAGCCGGTGCGCGAGGCCGAGCATCGCATAGAGGAGCTCAAGGCCGCCGCGCAGGAGGCCACCGAGAGCGACGACATGAACAAGGCCGCCGAGATTACCGAGCGGCAGAAGGCCGCCGAGATTGAGCTCGCCGAGGCCAAGGCCGCCTGGACCGCCGAGCTCGACGCCAGCCCGCTCACCATCGATGTGAGTCAGATCGCCGATATCGTGTCCGTGACTTCGGGCGTACCGGTGTCCTCGCTTACCGAGAGCGAGAGCCGTCGCCTGCTGCAGGCCGAAAGCGTGCTCAAGACGCGCATCATCGGTCAGGACGAGGCTGTCGAGGCAGTTGCCAAGGCCGTACGCCGCAGCCGCTCGCCGCTCAAGGATCCGCGTCGCCCCGGCGGCAGCTTTATCTTCCTGGGTCCCACCGGCACGGGCAAGACCGAGCTCGCCAAGACGCTCGCCGAGTACCTCTTTGGCAGCAAGGATGCGCTCATCAGCTTCGACATGTCCGAGTTCGGTAGCGAGTTCGAGGTCTCCAAGCTCATCGGTAGCCCTCCGGGTTACGTCGGTCACGACGAGGGCGGCCAGCTCACCAAGGCCGTTCGTCGTCACCCGTACTCGGTCGTGCTGTTCGACGAGATCGAGAAGGCGCACCCCGATATCTTCAACATCTTGCTGCAGGTGCTGGAGGAGGGCCGCCTGACCGATAGCCAGGGCAAGACGGTAGACTTCCGCAACACCGTGATCATCATGACGTCCAACGTGGGCGCCCGCGAGATTGCGCAGGATGCGAGCGTGGGCTTTGGCACCACCGGCGAGCAGGGTCTCACGTCGAGTGAGATCCGTGGTCGCGCGATGGGCGAGCTCAAGCGCCTGTTCCGCCCCGAGCTGCTCAACCGTATCGATGACATCGTGGTGTTCCAGAAGCTCTCGGGCGAGAATCTCACCAAGATCGCGCACCTGCTGGTGGACGACCTGCGTCAGCGTTTGATTGCCAACGGCATGAACATCAAGCTCACCGATGCGGCCTATGACAAGATCGTGGCCGAGGGCACCGACCTCACCAACGGTGCGCGTCCGCTGCGCCGTGCCATCCAAAAGCTCATCGAGGACCCGCTGTCCGAGGAGCTTCTGGCCGGCGAGTGGGGCGAGGGCGATACCGTCCTGTGCGACGTGGCCGATGGCAAGTTTGTCTTTAGCCACGGCACGGGCGAGATCCCGGCACCGCGTCCGGCGGGCACGCTCGGTGGCGATACCGCCCCGGCGGCACCGCACACCGGCAACGCCGCGCCCGTGAGCGGCGGCGTGACCTCGGGCCCCGGCGGCATGATGCAAGCCGGTTCCGGCGCGCTGTAGGGCGTGGCGACAATTTGATACGCTCAATCGAGGCGCTCTGGCAAGGGCGCCTCGATTTGTAGAGCTGCGGTGATTGTGACCGTTACGCTATACGGTCCACCGTTAGCCGATGATGCGAGAACGCTCGGCGTTTTCGACTGGTTTATGCAAGCAAAGTCTGGGAATATACAAGTCGCATGTCTTACTGTCTAACCAGTTGCGCCAAGGAGGCACCATGGACTACAAGATCACCGGCTACGAGCCCGCCCAGCTGTTCCATTTCTTTGAGGAGGTCAGCGCGATTCCCCGCGGGTCTGGCAACGAGAAGGGCATCAGCGATTTCTTGGTTGCGTTTGCCAAGGAGCGCGGCCTCGATGTGTACCAGGACGAGGTCTACAACGTCATCATTCGCAAGTCCGCATCTGCCGGTGCCGAGAATGCCCCGACCGTGATGCTGCAGGGCCATATCGACATGGTGTGCGACAAGCTGGGCTCCGTTGAGCACGACTTTACGACCGATGGTATCGACCTGGTCGTCAAGGACGGCGTCCTCACCGCTAACGGCACCACCCTGGGCGCCGACAACGG
>CATYHY010000042.1 GCA_958407085.1 uncultured Collinsella sp.
GGAACATGGCCTCGGCGTAGTAAGCCTTAAACGGCGTGGAGCCCTGGGGCACCAGATTGTTCTCGACGACGGCGCGCACCACGCCGGCCGTGCCCTCGGGGCGAAGTGCCAGGCGCTGCTTGGGCTTGAGTTTGGTGTCGGTGCCCTCGGTAAAGACGCGCTCCAGGTTGGCACCGCTGAACACGCGGAACATTTCCTTGCGCACGACGTCGGTCGACTGGCCGATACCGTGGACAAACACGTCAACCTGCTCGATCGCGGGCGTCTCGATGGGTTTAAAACCAAACGGCTCGAACACGCCGGCCGCAATCTGCTGCATCTTTTGCCAGGCGCGCATCTCGGCGCCGATAAGGTCGCGGGTTCCCTCCGCCTTCTGTGCCTGCATGGGCAAACACCTTTCTTTTGTATCGCGTCATAGGTAGTGGACATTATACGGCACAAAGCAGCAACGCGGCGGCGCGCCTGACCGAACGAGGGTATGGGGACTCGTTCGGCCAGACGCGCCGCCGCGGACGAAGCGGACAAGCGGCGATGCGCTTTGGCCTACCTACTCCCCCGCCACGCTCGCGCGCAGCTTGGCGGCGATGGGCTCGGATGCCAGCAGGAACACGAGCATGACCACGGAGCACGCCAGGCACACGATCCAGGTGCTCGCAAAGGAGCCCGTGGCATCGAACAGCACGCCCGAGACAATGGCGCCCACGGTGCCGCCGACCATCTCGAGCGAGGTAATGGTGCCCGTGACCTTACCGAGGTCGGCCATGCCAAACTGCTCGGACGCGGCGATGGTAGGCGTGATGGTGCCCATGCACGTTCCGATACCAAAGCTCACGGCAGCCACGATGGGACCAAGATCGGTCGCGGGGAAGCACAGGGCGACGCAGGCGATAATGCACGCAATGGAGCCAAGGATATTGCCAAAGCGCAGACCAAAGCGGTCATAGATCGCACCGAGCGAAATCTTGGCGATAACGACGGTGACCATGTAGGCCGAAAGCACGGTACCTGCCCACATGGGATCGTGGCCGCCCGTGACGATCTTGGCGCCGTTGACGGTAACACTCGTCATGTTGGTGACCTGGTTGGGCAAGATGGCGCCGTTAACGAGACCCATAAAGAGGAAGGCGACGACGAGCAGCCAAAACGCCGGGCTCTTCTTGATACGAGACCAGCCGACGCTAACCTCGGGCGCCGTGTGCTCGTCCTTATCGCCAGCCGTCGAGACGGACGGATCGCCCGGGTTCTCGCCGAGCGGCTTAAGGCCGATCTCGGAAGGCTTGGTGCGGAAGGAGTAAGCCGTGATGGGCAGTGCCGCCACCATGCAGACGGCAGCGAGTACCAGGAACGCAGAGCGCCAGCCCACACTCACGATAAGAGAGCTCACGATCGGCGAGAGAATGGCGCCGCCAAAGCCCGAACCCGAAAGTGCGATGGAAATGGCAAGGCCGCGTTTAGCGGTAAACCAGTTGGCGGTCACAAGGCTAATGAGCAGACGGGTCGAGGCCACAGCGAAGCAGCCCGAAACGGCAAAGAGCACGTAGACCTGCCACAGCTCACCGACAAAGCTCATGCCGGCAAGCACCGCCGAGGTAGCGATAACGGTAAGCGAGCCCAATACGCGGCCACTCACCTTATCGGCAACATGACCGATAACGAGCGAACCCACGACACTCACCACGGTGGAGATGGCATTGGAGACGTTGTACTGCGCAAGGGAAATACCCAGGTTGCTGACGATCAGCGGCTGGAACAGGCTCATGCAGTTGACGAAAATCGTGTAACACGTGGCCATGATCACGAAGCCGGAGGCCACCACGAGCCAGCCGGGGAAGAACTTACGCTGCTGGGGCATACTGCTCCTTTTAGACAAACGAATAGCCTGCGCCGGGCGCCGGTAGTGCCCAAGATTGCCTTGAAAGACAAGGGCATAGGCCTTACGGCCATGCCCGCAGGCTTGAAAGGCAAGGTTGGGTGCTACCGGTGGTCGGCGATATAGCCCAAAGCGACGGCGGTATAGGCCGCGGCACCGAGCGGCAGCTCGGCATCGTTAAAACGTGCCTTGGGATGGTGCTGGGCAAAGTGTTCGTCCGTGTCGGTTACGGCCGCGCCCACGGTAAAGTACGCACTTGGGATCTTGCTCGAGATAAGCGCGAAGTCCTCACTCGCCATGGCATGGAAAAGCGGCAAGAAAGCCGTCTTGGGCAGCACTGCGCCCACGTAGCCAAGCGACGCCTGAGTCATATCGCTGTCGAGTACAAGCGGCGGAACATCCGAAAGCGTCTCGATGGTCGCCGGCGTACGATAGGTCGTAGCAACGCCGTTAACGACCTCCGCGATGCGGGTCTTTAGGTGAGCCATGAGCTCAACATCAAAGCCGCGCAGCGTTCCCTCGAGCACGCAGGTGTCGGGGATGACGTTGGCCGCCAAGCCGCCGGCGAACTTACCAACGGTAAGTGCGACTTCCTTGGCCGCCGGCACCTCGCGGGAGATAAGCTCCTGGAGCGCCAGGTGCACGTGGACGCCGGCCGTGATGGGGTCGATGCAGATCTCGGGGCTGGAACCGTGGCCGCCCTTGCCCTGGAGCGTGATGCGGAAACCGTACACACCCGAGAGCGCCGGGCTGCCGTAGAGCACCAGGCCAAGCGGCGACTGGCTGTTGACATGCATGGCAAAGGCCGCCTGAGGGCGCGGGTTCTCGAGCAAGCCGTCGGCGATGGCAGCGCGTGCTCCCTCAAAGGTCTCCTCGCCCGGCTGGAACAGCAACTTGACGGTAGCGTTGGCCTCCACAAGCTCGGCCTCGCGGGCCTTGAGCAGGCGCGCCGCACCAAGCAGGGCCGTCGCGTGCATATCGTGACCGCAAGCATGCATGCAGCCATTGGTGGATGCAAAGGGCTCGCCGGATTCCTCGACAACGGGAAGGGCATCCATATCGCCTCGGAGCATGACGACCGTTCCGGCCTGCTCGTCCTTGCACGTGCCATTGCCCTGAGCGGCCGCACCGGCACCGATCAGGGCAACGACGCAGGAACCGTCGACTAGCGTGGTATGGGGGATGTCCATCTCGTCCAGACGTGCCTGGATATAGGCAGACGTCTGCGGAAGATTGTTACCCAGCTCGGGCATCTGGTGTAGATCGTGTCGCCATGCAGCGAGCTCGTCTGCAAAAGCCTGAGCTTCTGCGACAAGACCGTCACCGATAGCGGCCTGCGCCGCCGCGGTGGCCTGGGGCGCTGGTTGCGGTTGAAAATCGGACAGAGCTGATGCCATAGAAGCCCTCCAGTAACGTTTTTGCAGCACGCACTTTGATAGCGTAAAGTGCAAGGTACAACTGTAAGGGCATGACATAAAAATACCGCCCTGGGAGGGCGGCGCAACAAGTTGTTTACAATTGCGGGTGTGATTTTCGGCGCAAGAAATCGAAATGCGTCTCGCTCAAGATAATCGAAAGAAAGATGAGCGCGAAGCCGGCGAGCAGGCGCGAGGTGAGCGCCTCCCCCATCAGCAGCACCGAGAACAGCACGCCCGAAGGCGACTCCATCGAAAGGAGCAGTGAGCCCGTCGAGGCCGAGACATGCGCCAAGCCGACGTTTTGGATGAGCAGAGCCGCGCATGTGCAACCAACCGAGAGAAACGCCATCGCGCTGATAAAGCTCGGCGTCCACACGGACAGAGGCGCTTGGGTCTCGAATAGCAGCGACGTTGCCAGGCTCAGCACGCCGTTGCCCACAAACATCCAAAACGTGATGACGTTGATGTCCATTTTGCGACCGTACTTGGCAGTCACCGCCATCTGGATGGCGAAAAAGACCGCACCCGCCAGCGTAATGACATCACCGATGTTGAATTCAACGCTATCGAGCGCCACCAAGCCAATGCCCGCCAAGCACAGCAGCGCCGCGCCCAGGTTATAGCGGGTGAGTTTTTCGCCGCTCAGAAAATAGCTCGCGAACGGCACAACGATGCAATACGTGCCCGTCAAAAAAGCATTCTTGCCCGCCGTGGTGTGCGCCAGACCGACTGTCTGCAGGGCGTAGGCGGCCCACATAAGTGCGCCCATGCCAAGTCCGACGATAAGGTTGCGGGCGTTGAGGTGCGCGATGATGCGCTTGTGGAAGATGAAAAACATGACCAACGCCGCAGGCAGAAAGCGCACGTAGAGCAGTTCGAACACCGGAATGGTGTCGAGCGCGTCCTTCATGGTCGTAAAGGAGTAGCCCCAGACGACTGCCACCGAAAGCAGCAGGACTTTCCAGAACAGCGGCGAGCGAGCGCCGGCGCCGCGGGAGGTGCCGCCCGCGCCCAGGTCCTCGCGAGCAACAGGGCTATCGGGCATCATTTCGATATTGTCAGTGGCATGCTGGGCCATAGGGCATCCTCGCGCTCAATCTGGGCGTGGTGTCCGCACGCGCATGGCTGCGTGCCGCCTCATGGTCAAATAAAAGCAGGGCGCACCGGACCCCCGGCACGCCCCGCTACTGTAGCAACAACCAAGCAGCCCGTGCAATTCACTACGCTAAAGCATCGGGTTGGAAGATCTCGATGTTCCGACGGCGTTTACGTTGCTGAACTAAATCAATTTGGTTGACTCCAGTTTTTCGATGATCCAGTCGTTGGCTTTGATGACCGGGCGGCGGAAGACGACGCCCAGTGCCAGCGACGGAATCAGATAGCTCGCCAGAATGCCTAGCTCAATCCAGTACTCCATGTGGTACGCACCGGCCATGGCGGCATGCATGGCGTTGATGCCGTGGGTGAACGGCAGGAACGGATAGATCGCCTGGAACACGGGGCCGGTCATCTCGATGGGGAACGTGCCGCCCGAACCGCCGACCTGCATGACCAGCAGCACGACGGCGAGCGCCTTGCCGATATCGCCAAACGAAACCGTAAGCGTGTAGACGATATTGGAGAACACGAGACTCGCGACCCAGCCCGCCAGCACAAACTGCAGCGGGTCGTCGCACTGGATGCCAAAGAACAGGATGTCGCCCGCACACACGAGCGTTGCCTGCAGCAGGGCCAGACCGCCAAAGAACAGGTAGCGGCCCAGGTAGATCTCGTGCAGGCGCACGGGGATGAGCTCGTTGATAAGCTCATCGTCAACCGAGACCTTCATCATGGCCGCCAGCACAATCGAGCCCACCCAGAGCGACAGAATCGTGTAGAACGGTGCCATGGCCGAACCGTAGTTGCGGATCGGATAGACCGGCTTGCGATCGAGCGCGACGGGGCCGGAAAGCGACACGGCCAGACCCTCGGGATCATTGCCGATCATCGTCTTGATCGTAGCGAGGTCATCCGACATCAAGGCGCCGTCGAGCTCGTCCTTAAACGCACTGATCTTGTCCGACGCCTCGCCCAGCTGATCAGAAGCCTTGTTGACCAGCTTTGCAGCCTTGGAGAGGCCCTTTGCCAGCGAACCGGATGCGTCGGTCAGGCCAGCAACAGCACTATCCAGATCGTTCGAAATACCGTTCAGCGAATCCAAAACGCCCGAGATGGTCTTCTTGAGCTCCTTTGCCTTGGCCGAAAACGTAGAGTCGTAGTCAGTCTTGGCGCCCGAGATACCAGCCTTGGCATCCGCGATTGCCTGATCGACCTCGGCACGCGACTTATTAACCTCTGCCATGCTGTCAGAGAGAGACTTCGCGGTGGCCGTCAAGTCCTTGGCGTTGTTGCGATACTCCACAGCAATCCTGCTCAGCGATGTTGCCACAGACTTGAGGCTGTCCTGGAGTTTTTCGTCAGTCACCTGATCGGCAAAGCTGCGGAGCTGGTCGGCCGTGGCGTCGATATCGTCGGCACGCGTGTTGAGCGCCGCCGCGGCATCGTTGAGCTGGGACACTGTAAGGTCGACATGTTGATTCGCGGCATCAAATGCCTTCGCAAGCTCGGCGGACACGTTGTCAAACGAGCCCGCGCTTCCGTCAATCGCGGCGTTGATGGCGTCGTTGGCGGCCTTCAGCGCTTCTTTGGAATCGCTCATGCCGCTCTTGGCATGCTCCATCAGCTGCTTCGTTGACTCATCGACCGTGCCCGTCTGCTTGAGCATGCCGCTCGCCGACGTCAGCGAATCGGACGTGGAGCTCAAAATGCCCGCCAGCGACGAAGCATTTGCCCGAACGTCTCGCAGGTCCTCAATCGAATCGCCGAGCGTCGAGGACAGGTTGGCGATAAAGTTACCCACCTGGTCGGTGCTCATGTAATCGAGCAGGCTGGACACCGTCTTAAGACCGATCGTCGTAATGGTCTCGGTAAAAGTTTTGTTAACCTGGCTCTGGACGGCGCTCGAACCCTTCTCGGTCACGATCTGCGCAATGGCGTTGGCCTTCTGATTCTCGTAGAACTCGATATCGGCATGCTTCACGTCGGTCGAGAAAAGCGTCATCATGTCAGCGCTAAACGTTTTGGGGATAACGACGGCAGCATAGTACGCGCCCGACTTAACGCCCTCGATAGCCTTTTCGCGATTGTTGAGCACAACCCAATCGAAGCTCTCGTTGCCGCGTAGGGTGGCGGTCACGTTTTCGCCCACGTTAACCTCGACGGGGATCAAATCGCTCTCGTAACCCTCATCGGTGTTGACCACGGCGATCTTAAGATTGCCGGTGTTGCCGTACGGATCCCAGCTGCCGGCGATGTTAAACCACGCGTACAGACACGGTACGATAATGAGGCCCATCACGACAACCAAGCCGATCACGGAGCGAGACACGTTTTGGACATCGCGCTTAAACAGATGCAGGATGTTCTTCATTTATGCCTCACCTCCTTTGGAGTGCTTGCCAAGCGCGGTGGTATCTCCATCATTTGTGGCTGTGCTGTCGCTGCCCTGAGATTTATGGCGCGAGCCGATATGCGGCAAGCGGCCCGTGGACTGATCGCCGCCCTTGGCACCACGCTCGCTGGCGTTGAGGCCAAACATGTGGCGGGCGGCAGGAATGGCGGCCGTGTGTTCGCGCATCTCGCGACGCAGGTCCTCATCCGAAAGCGCCGAGATGCGCATCTGGGTATTGAGGCTCGCGCGGATATATTCGATATTGATAAGCCAGCCGCAGATGGCAATAACCGAGATGATCCAAATGACAAGCAGGATGATCTTGCCGTTATTGTCGATATCGAGAACCGTCGACAGGACAAAGAGCAGGACCTGAACGCCCACCACGGCGGCAAAACCGCCCTTGATGTAGTACGGGTAGCGATGTTCAAAGGCGACCGCATGATCGAGCAGTTCGCGACGGTACGAATCGGAATCGAGCATGACACGCATGGCCGTGCGCAGCGAGTAGCGCTGGCGCGGCAGGTCGTTGGACTCGCAAATCATCATACCGGTCGTGGAAAGCTGTTTATCAAAGAGCAGGTTAAGGTTGAGCAGCAGCGGACGCAGCTGCAGGCCGATAAAGAGCGCCACGATCAAGAACACGCCCAGAATGCACAGGTTAAACAGGTAGTTGAACGAATACATGCCGCCGACCGTCTCGCGCAGCAGATTGATGCCGTAGGTAAAGGGCAGCAGCGGGTGCAGCCACTGGAAGAAGCCGGGCATCATCTCGATGGGGTACATGCCCGACGAACCCGGGATCTGCACGATGACGAGAATGACGCCGATAGCCTTGCCGATATGCTTAAACGTGGTGGACAGCGCATAGATGATATTGACGTAGGTGAACGAAATGGCGATGCCGCCCAGCACGAACAGCAGCGGGCTGACGCACTGCACGCCAATCACCAGATCGCCTACCGTAACGATGATGGCCTGCAACGCGCCCAGGATCACCATGAGCAACCAGCGGCCAAAGTAGCCTTGGCGCGCCGTAAAGCTGCCAACACCTTCACGGTCGACCTCGAGCTTGTAAATGGCGATGAGCACATAGCCGCCCACCCAAAGCGCCAGATTGGTGTAGAAGGGAGCGATGCCCGAGCCAAAGCTCTTGACCGGATAGATTGACTTGGACGTCAACTCAACCGGAGACGCCATGAAATCTGCCACGTCATTGACATCGACGCCCATCAGATCGGCCAGCTCGCCCATGGACTCGGAGGTCTGCAGCGCCGCGATGTCATTGGCGGCGGTTGCAAGCTTGTCCTGGACCTTGGCAAGCGAGGAATCGGTCTGGGACAGCGTGGTCTTGGCCTGGCCGAGCGTAGCGCTAAGCTGCGCCAACGTGCCGCGCGCATTTGCAAGTGTAGGTGTCATACCCGAGACGATACCGGTCAGGTCGCCCGAAACGGCAGCAAAAGAGTCGAGCGCGCTCGAGGCCTTCGGCAGCGCGTTTTGGCCCAAGTCCGTCTGGGCTTGGCCAAGGTTGGTCGCACCGGTATGAATTGCGTTATTGATAGCGTCACTGGCACCCGAAACAGCCGCTGCGTCATTCGCCATGGCGCTCGACTGCGCGGACAGACCGTCCTTGATGCTCTGAAGCTTTTCATTCTGCTCTCGAAGCAAATCGATGGTCGATACAATGCGCGCGTCAATTTCCTCGGAACCTGTCGACGTGTCATTGGCGAGAATCTCCAAGTGCCCGATAACGGCCTTATTGTGGTCGATCGTCGCTTGAAGAGACTCGAGCGAGTTATCGATACGGGTGGTCGTAGATGTGACCGCGCCCGTCAGCTTGCCGATGGCAGCGTTCGCAGAGGCCGACGTCTTGGTGAGCGCAAGGCTGCCTTCCGAGAGCGCCTTGGAGAGCGAGGTGATGGAGTTGCCCGCCGTGGTGCGAGCTTCGCTCAGCAGGTCGTTGCCCTGGGAGATCGCCTGCGTCAGCGACGGTGCCTGGCCTTGCAAGCCGGCAAGTGCCGCATCAGCCGAGGCGATAGCGCCACTCGTCTTATCGATGGCGGCATTCATATCGCCAATCGAATCGCGCACCTCGCCCAAGGTGTCGGACGCCTCGGACACCGAACTTGCCAGCGAGTCCTGAGTCTGGGTTGCCTTGTCCTTTAAATCGACACCAGCATCCTTGGCGATACCGGCAACAGTCTTGCCTACCGTAGAGACAAATTCCGAGTTGATCTGCTCCTCGATGGTGTTTGCACCGGTATCGGTAACCTTGGGCGCAATGGCGCTCTTCTTCTCATTGACGTAGTACGTGAGCTTGGGCTGATGGTAGTTGCCGTCGAGCATCGAAACCAGGTTATCCGAGAAGTTCTTGGGAATCACGATAGCGGCATAGTACTCGCCGCTCTCGACGCCCTCCTTGGCATCGGCCGTCGAGTCGACGAACGTCCAGCCCAACTGATGATTCTCCTTGAGCTGGTCGACCACTTTGTCGCCAGCGTTGAGCTCACCCACCAAGTCGTTTTGGGTGCCTCGATCGTTGTTGGCGATAGCAATCTTGATGCCTTGGGTGTTTCCATACGGATCCCAGTTTGCCACGATGTTATACCAGGCATACAGCGAGGGAATAACGCACACGCCTAGGGTAACCACCAGGGCGACGGGGTTCACAAGCAGTCGCTTAATGTCGCGCTTAAATATCGCAAAGGACACCTTTGCATTGGATAGTTTGCTGCCGAGACTCACGCTTGGACCATCCATCCTGTCGTTAAATCGAATCGTACTATCGACAACCATTGTAGTAGGCGCTTTAACGTCTCAAAGCACAATGGTGTTGAGTTTTGCGGGTAGCAATATACTACGAAGATGAGTTAACGTACAGATGTACAGTATCCTAAATTTCAGCAGATCACAAAACCACAACCCGCACAAATTAGCAATTCAAATAGTCATCGGGGACGTTCTTAAACGACTAGTCAAACAAAAACGTCCATTACAGTCGAAATTGTCAGCCCGGGACCGTCTCGGGCTACGATTGAG
>CATYHY010000043.1 GCA_958407085.1 uncultured Collinsella sp.
CCGTCCTTTCGGCCGACATGGCCAACCTCAAGGGCGAGCTCGACAAGATCGCCGGCGCCGACTACGTGCACTTTGACGTTATGGACGGTCATTTTACCGGCAACCTCACCTTTGGCGTCGATATCCTCAAGGCCGTCAAGCGCTCCACCGACGTGCCGGTTGACGCGCACCTGATGGTGTCGAACCCCGACGAGACCGCCGATTGGTACGCCGATGCCGGTGCCGATATGATCACCGTGCACTACGAGGCCTCCACGCACCTGCACCGCACGCTCACGCATCTGCAGCAGCGCGGCGTCAAGGCCGGTGTTGTGCTCAACCCCGCCACGCCCGTCTGCGTGCTCGAAAGCATCATCGACGTTGTCGACATGGTGCTGCTCATGAGCGTGAACCCCGGCTTTGGCGGCCAGAGCTTTATCCCCGGTACCATCGCCAAACTGCACGAGCTCAAGGCCATGTGCGAGCGTCACGGCGTTTCGCCCCTCATCGAGGTCGATGGCGGTATTTCTTCCAAGAACATCGCCGAGGTCGTTAAGGCCGGAGCCAACGTGCTTGTGGCCGGTTCTGCCGTATTTAAGTCCGAAGATCCCGCTGCCGAGGTTGCGCTGCTGCAGAAGCTGGGCAACGAGGCCGCACAGGAGGCATAAACCCTTATGACCGCAGGTCAAAACCGCATACCCGCGAATCTTGACTATGCCGCCTCGACGCCCATGCGCGCCGAGGCGCTCCTTGCGCAGCGCGAGTACGACGACAACGAGCTTGCCGGCGTTAACCCCAACTCGCTGCATTCGCTCGGCCGCAAGGCCGCTGCGCGCCTAGAAGTGGCGCGTCGCGAGATTGCCCGTAGCTTTGGCGCACGCGTTCGCCCGTCCGAGATCATTTTGACCAACGGCGGCACCGAGGCAAACCAGCTGGCGCTCCTCGGACTTGCCGAGGGCGCTCGTCAGCGCGATCGTAAGCGCGACCGCGTAATCGTGTCGGCGATCGAGCACGATTCGATCCTAGACAACCTTCCGCTGCTGCGAGCCGCGGGCTTTACCGTCGACCTGGTACAGCCCTGCCGTGCGGGCTACATTGAGCCCGCTGTGTTGAGCGACTTGTTAGGCGACGACGTGGCGCTCGTGAGCATTATGGTCGCCAATAACGAGACCGGTGTGGTACAGCCCATCCGCGAGCTTGCCGCCGCCGCGCACGCCGCGGGCGCCCTGTTCCATACTGACGCCATCCAGGGCTATCTGCATATCCCGCTCGATGTGCACGAGCTGGGCGTTGACGCCATGACCGTAGCCGCGCACAAGATTGGCGGCCCCGTGGCCTCCGGCGCGCTCTACCTTAAGAACCGCACGCCCTTGCGCCCCCGCATCTTCGGCGGCGGACAGGAGGCCGGCCGTCGCGCCGGCACGCAGGACCTGCGCACGCAGCTGGCTTTTGCCGCTGCCGCCTCCGCGTTGCTGCCGAATGTTGCCCAGGAGCGCGCGGCGCTGCAGACTTTGTCCGACAAGCTCTACGCCACGCTCACGGCCCATCCGCGTATTCATGCCACGATGGGCGACTACGCGCAGGCCAATCGCCTGCCCGGCATGGTTTCGATCTACGTTGACGGCATGGACTCCGAGGAGCTCATCATTAAGCTTGACGCCGCCGGCTTTGAGGTGTCGGCCGGCTCTGCCTGCTCGAGCGGCAGCATGGACCCGAGCCATGTGCTCAGCGCCATGGGTATTGGCCGCGAGCAGGCTCTCGGCGCCCTTCGCATCTCGTTCGATGACCGCGTGAATCCGGGCGATCTGGACGAGTTCGCCCAGACGCTGCTCTCGATCGTGGGTGCCGCATGATCGTCGCCGAGCTTGAGCGCGCGCTGCTGGCACGCTATCCCAAAGCGGACGCCGAGGGCTGGGATCACGTAGGACTCTCCGTTGGCGATCCGGCCGCGGAGATCACCGGCGTTGCCTGCGCACTCGATGCGACCGAGGCTAATGTTCGCCGCGCCCAAGAAGCCGGCGCCAACGTGCTGCTGACGCATCATCCCATATACATCAAGGCACCCGAGGCCTTTTGCCCGGCGGATGCCACACGACCCCAGTGCAGCGCGGCCCTCTACGAAGCTGCCCGCTGCGGGGTGAGCATTATCTCGCTCCACACCAACCTGGACCGCTCGCAAGAAGCCCGCATCTGCCTGAGCGAGCTGCTGGGTGCCGCACCCGTGAGCTCACTGGAGCACGTGGACGACCCCGAGACCACCGGCCTGGGCGCGCTTGCAACGCTCAACGACCCGTGCACGCTGCGCGATCTTGCCACCCGTGCTGCCACGGCCTTCGGCAGCGACCCGCGTGCGTGGGGCGAAGCCGAGCACGCATGCCGTACCGTCGCTATTTTAGGCGGCTCCCTGGGCGACTTTGGAGAGCTCGCCATCGCCGCGGGCGCAGATGTCATCGTAACCGGCGAGGCGGGCTACCACGTGGCGCAAGACCTTGCCTTGCGCGGGCTGCCGGTGATCTTGCTCGGCCACGACCGCTCTGAGGAGCCGTTCGTTGATATATTGATGAACTCTGCAGTTGACGCCGGGGTCAACCCCCGTCATGCGATTAAAATACTGAACCCTTGCCAATGGTGGACTGTGACAAAAGGAGAGAACTTATGAGCGCCGGCGCTACGCTACTCAAGCTGCAACAGATCGATTTGGAGCTCGCCCGCAACAAGAGCGAACTTGCCAATATGCCGGAGCTCAAGGAGCTCGCTTCCAAGCGCAAGACCTATGTAAAGCTTAAGTCCGAGATGACCAAGCTCTATGCTCAGCGCAAGGACCTGGACATTGAGCTCGACGACCTCAACACCACCGAGATCCAGACCAATAACGCCATCGAGGCAGCCAAGAAGCGCCATGTCGACGGTTCCGATTACCGCGAGGTGCAGGACCTGGAAAACGAGCTCGCCACCCTGGCCAAGCGCCTGGACAAGATCGAGCACACCCGCAAGGACGTCGTCATCGCCCACAAGGAGGCACTCGACCGCGAGACTCGCGCACAGGCCATCATCGCCAAATTCGAGGAGGGCGTGAAGGCCGATACCAAGGCCGCTCGTGCCAAGGCCACCGACCTCCAAGCTCAAATTGACGCCGCCACCAAAGAGCGCACTGCGCTGGCCGCCACGCTGCCGACCGACGTGCTCACCGATTACGAGCGTCTGCTCAAGCAGTTCCGTGGCCTGGCCGTCGAGACCATCAAGGGCAACATCCCCACAGTCTGCCACACCGCGCTGCAGGCGTCGTCCATGAGCGACCTCAACCATGACGGTAGTGAGATTACGCACTGCCCGTACTGCCACCGCCTGCTCGTGCTCCCCAGCAAGGAAGCCTAACGATGACGGCGGCACCCAACAATTCAATGCAACTTGAGGGAAAAACGATCCTGCTGGGCATTACCGGCGGGATCGCCGCCTATAAGTCGTGCAATATCGTGCGCTTGCTGCAAAAGCGCGGCGCGCGCGTCAAGGTCGTTATGAGCGAGCATGCCACCGAGTTTGTGGGTCCGCTCACCTTCCGTGCGCTCACCAACGAGCCGGTCGCCGTAGGCCTGTTCGACGACCCCTCCGACCCCATCCACCACATTTCGCTGGCGCAGGAGCCCGATCTGGTGGTCGTGGCGCCTGCGACGGCCAATATCATCGCCAAGATGGCCAACGGAATCGCCGACGACCTCATCTCCACCACCCTGCTTGCCACACCGCGACCCATCGTGATCGCGCCCGCCATGAACAGCGGCATGTGGAATGCGCCGGCGACGCAGGCCAACATGGCCACGCTGCGCGACCGTGGCGTCCATGTGGTGGGACCCGGCAGCGGCTACCTTGCCTGCGGTGACGTGGACACGGGACGCATGAGCGAGCCCGAGGACATCGTCGAGGCCATCTGCGAAGTGCTCAACCCGGTACCCCAGGACCTAGCAGGCAAAAGCATCGTCATTACCGCCGGCCCCACGCACGAGCCGATCGACCCCGTGCGTTTCATTGGAAACCGGTCGTCGGGCAAGATGGGTATCGCTCTGGCGGGGGAGGCCGCACGCCGCGGTGCCGCCGTCACGCTCGTGTTGGGGCCGACATCGCTCGACATTCCCCGCGGTGTGAATTGCGTGCGCGTTCAGACCGCCGCAGAAATGCTCCGGGCAGCGCTGAGCGCCTTCCAGACGGCCGACGCGGCCATTTGTGCGGCCGCCGTCGCCGACTACACGCCCGCGGCCCCTGCCGACCATAAGCTCAAAAAGGCCAACGAGCGCCTGGATCGCATCGATCTCGTCGAGACCGTTGACATCCTGGCCGAGCTCTCACGCCAAAAGGGCGATCGCCGCGTGATCGGCTTTGCCGCCGAGACCGATAACGTCGTCGAGTACGCGCAGCGAAAGCGCGCCCGCAAAGGTTGCGATGCCATTATCGCCAACGATGTCTCGCGCGCCGATTCGGGCTTTGGAACCGATACCAACAAGGCCTGGATCGTGAGCACAACGGGCACGCAAGAACTTCCCGTGCTAACAAAACCCCAGCTCGCAGATACAATTTTGGACTTGCTTCAAAAAATGTAAAAAAGTTCTTGCACAAGGGCAAAGTTTCGGGTTAATATACTCCCTGTTGCGAGCGAGAGCAGAGCAACAAACAAAAGCTTCGGGACGTGGCGCAGCTTGGTAGCGCACTTGACTGGGGGTCAAGGGGTCGCTGGTTCGAATCCAGTCGTCCCGACCAGAAGTTTGCAGGTCAGGCACCTAGTGCCTGACCTTTTTTGTTTAATAATCAATTGCTTAATTTTGATTAAGCAACAGGATGTCGAAAATCTACCTGCGCGATAATCGCCTTTTGCGGCTACTTGTGTGTTATGCAGGTACATGAGCCGAGCTATTAACGCGATATGAGTTTACATATGCGTAGCTGGTACACGCCGAGAACGGGCGGCATTTATCGCGGCGATTCACACAGATATAACGACTGTAACGAACAAGCGTGTCGCTGTATTTATTCCAGTGGTTCACTTGATCGGTGGACAAGTTGGCTGTTGCAACGAAACGCCAAGCAGGATGGGCTCCATACGAGGATGCCGCAGCGGTAATGGCGGGAGAGTTCGGCTGGCGCTCTGAGAGCCGCTGTGTGACCCCATTTCTACTCAAACCGATAACTATGCCTCAAGACGAGAATCGTTCGTTTGGTTGCCAAATGAAAAGCCCGCGCAGAATCGCACGGGCTTTTCATTGGTTGCAGATGAGGCTAAAAGCAGAAGGCGGGGAACACGCAGTAGATGTTCGTCGCGCTGTAGTAGTCATAGCTGCCGTTGCTGTGGACACAGCGGAAGGACGCGAAGTTGCTCGGATGCACGGAGCGAGTCCAGTGATAGCTGCTCGACGAAGCACTGGAATAGTTCGACGTTGTCACGCCCTTGGATTTGTAGTACTCGTACTGGGCGCCGTCAGACTGGAGGTCACCGTAGACTTCAGTCATCGAGAGCAGGAAGACCTTGTCAGTCGTGGCCGAGGGGGTGCCTGCCTTGCCGCCGCCCAGGTTGTCGGTCATCTTCGTGACGGACTTCACCTTGGACTGGAGTTCGCAAGGCAAAAGCGACCAGAGGTCGCCGGTATTGAGGCGGCCGCGGAGTTCGGACTTCTCCCAGCCGCCGGCGTGCGTGTTCGTGGCGTTTATTCTCTGTAGGGCCAGGGCATTGTTGGTCGCCTCGAACGTAAGCCCCGCCTTGCCTGAGCCATCAGCAAAAATTAAGATAAGACCGTGTATGACCAATATGAACTTGAGCATATTCCGTCCGTATTCATACTGGATGATCAAGGAAACATCATCGGCTTATCCGAAGGAGAGGAAGAACCCCTTGCCTTATTAAAGAAATACGCCAAATACAACGGATATAAAGCGGAAGGAGGCGACATCAAGTAACTATCAAAGGCCAGATTAAGGAGCCAGCCATGAAGAAATGCCTGCCCTCCATCGTCTCAGCAGCTCTTTGCCTCTCCTTTGTCATGACACCATTTGTGCCCGTTGCGGCAGCCTATGCCGACGAGGGGTCTCCCGCCGAGAGCAGCGAGATCTACGTCCGAGACAACTACGACGAAAAATACGATATATCCCTTTTTGAGCGCGGACGCTGCACGGATTCATATTCCAAGGCGTGGTGCGATTCTCACGGATTTGCAAATAACCGCACCGTCCCTCACAAGGTCAAGCTGAACGCAAAGGAGGAGGCTTGCCTGCGCGATCCCTACCTTGCTGGCACCGCTGAAGTTATCGCCGGTCTCGTGACAACCGGTCCTGGCGGCGACTTGTTTGCAACCGCAATGAGATCGTACCGACTTTTCACTTGCATGTTCTGAAAGGAAGTTGCCATGTTGTCGCAAAATCAATCGAGATACTTGACCACAATCGGCTTTGCCCTGCTTGCATTACTCTTTGCTAGCGACCTTTTGCTGAAACCGCCCAAGGAACTCGTTTTGCTTGCCATAGACTGCATTTCCGCCCTTTACTTTACGGCAACCCTTTTCGTCGGACTAAAGGAGAGGAAAAAAGGCGCAGTCGCCGCATCCGCCGTATGCCTGATCATAGCCATTGCCTCATTCTTTATCTGACACATTGGTGATCTAGGGGCGATATCGTAGGAATACGACCGGGAGAGCCGGGACCAGATCGCCCGGGTTGCCCGGTCGGCTCGCGCGACGGCGCGGCGGTTCCACAGAAAGCTCTCCGGACTTCACACTGTTTCTGATCGCATTGTAGACAGCCATCTCGTCTTCGCTGTCGGCGAGCACGCGGTGTGCGTCGTCGTTTTGGATGTCCAGTAAATCTCGAAGGTCCTCCATGCACCAGCGTCCGAGATTTGGCCATGCGCGTTGCGCGAGCTGATAAGTGTCGATTGCGATGTTGTAGTTAAAGTCCAGGCCAAAGCCGTCCCAGGCAGAACGGCTTTGTTTCCTTGATTATCAACTTTATCCGGACACTTCCCGCATTCATCCGTGTGTGTACGGATGAATGCGGGGCCCGATAGCCCGGCGGCCTGATCGGCAGGCCGCCGGGAACTCTCACTCCTCGATAAAAGCCGGCACCCGGTTAGTCCTGCGCATCTTGAAATCGCCAGTTTCGTGGGAGACGTAGAGAATGCCGTCCATCCCGTCTCGCGATGCATATGAAAGGTGAACAGAACCGCAATCCGCTCCATCATCGTCGAGAAGATCGAACGAATTCGGATCGCTCGTTGCGGCCAAACGACCACTCAGACAAGAGCCATCGCCATTACAGATTTGCCATTCCATGTCTTCGCCTGCAAGAATCGCCATAGACGGCCTGGTCGCGCCATCGTTGACATACATCCCGTCTATGCCAAAACCGTTCTCAGCGCCATCGATAAACGATTGCTCGGACCTATACCTCGCAAATGATGCACATAGAACCATTGCAAGACAAAGTACAGAGCCAACAATCGCTATCTTTGCATAGCTCTTGCCTATCATGTCATTCACCTCCCTCGTATGTATCGAGGTATTCCTGCTTGAGCGTCTGCGAGGACGACTTGATCTTTTCCACGAGCGTGCCGGCCTCGATGAAGTAGAACGAGTTGGTAAGGTCTGCCAGGTCGTCGAGTAGATGGCTTGAAATGAGCACGCTGCGTCCCCGCGCCACCTCGCTGCGCATCGCGTCGCAGGAGGTTTTCCGCTTTCCCGGATCGAGGCCGTTCAGCGGTTCATCGAGGATGAGGTACGGGCAATCGGTCGCTATCGCCATGGCAAGCTTTACCTGCTGCTTCATTCCTGTCGAGAGTTTACGGGTCGGCTTGTCGAGATATGGGGAGATTCCGAGGGAGCTGCAGAGCGAGTCGATGTCGGTGGCCGATTTCCACGCCTCCCTAACGAAAGCAAGGTGCTCGATGGCCGATAGCGTGGGGTAGAGATCCGCGCTGCCCGAAGAGCTCAGGTAGACGAGTTCTGCAAATTCGGCTGATCGGCGTTGGCAGATTCCGTCTGCCGCCAGGCTTCCCGAGCGGATGCGGGTGGGAAATTGGCCCGACAGCGCTTCAAGAAGGGTGGTTTTCCCCGAGCCGTTGGGAGCAACGAGGCCCGCCGCCGTTCCCGGGCTCAGGAAAAGCGACCCGATTGAAAGTATCGTCGTGCTTCCGTATCCCACGCTCGCGTCCAGAAGCTCGAGCCCATGGTGCTTTTTCGCGGGTCCAAGCTGTTTGGGGGAACGTGTCGCAACGGCGCCGACCGCAAAAAAGACCGCGACGTATGCCAGGGCCACGGCAAGCATCGATGCGCTGCCTGAACCGGAGCCAATGAATTCTGTCGGGAAGCATCCTACGTAACCCGTTGCCTCGATAGGCGAGAATACGGCCAGCGGCAGGAGCCCGAGCACGGCATTATGCTCCAGTGCCGAATCGGACAGTAACGGGAATGCCGGGGCCGCGACAAGCAGCGCGGAGGTAAGGGGGCCCGCGAGGACGCGCCTCGTTGCGGTCGATAGGACGGCGGAGCAAACGGATATCAAGGTTCCGCCCGCAAGCAGCGCGAGAAGCAGGGTCGTGAAGACGTCTCCCGCGGTCGTGGTGGCAAGCACGCCGTCATGGAAGAAGGCGATCGGGTACCCAGTTTGCCCGAAGCCGTTTAGGGCCAAGGCGTAAATGCCCCCGGGTGCGAGGCCGGCGAGGAGCATCGCGGTCCCCGCGACGATTATCGAAAACACGATCTGGATAAGGCGCCGGAATTTGGGCACGGGCGCCTTTGCCGCCAGGGTCGCAGGCCTTGTGGCGCCGAGCACGAGTATCGACGAGAGAAGGAAGGGGATGAAGGGAAGGAAAGACGGTGCCGTGGCAATGGCGTAAGGCAGGAAGGAAAGGAATGGCAGGTCGTTTGCGGAGGCCGGGATATCCGTGATGCCGGAGCTGCTCAGGGCGCGGCAATACGCGAGGTCTGCGTCATTGGTCTCTTGGTCTCCCACGATGGACCCGGATTGGAAGCCTTCGTCCATGAGCGCGTAGTAGCTCTCGGCAGAATCGAGAAAGGCGGCGTCGGTTTGAGCGGCGAGGGCGGCGTTCGCGTATCTTGCAAGCTCCGCGTCAGCTTGCTGCTCTGGCGATAGGTCTGTGCCGCTGGCCTGGGGTGCGCGCGTATTGAATGCGTCGACAAAGCTCTGCATGCCCTGCTTCATAAAGAAGGGCCCGTAGATGGGTGAATTGAACGCAATGGGGACGGAAAAGGCTGCAGCGAGAACGAGCGTACAAATCCATACGGCCTTGTCTCTTAGGATTAGTTTGAGAAGAAGTCGACAGTACATTTGGAAGCACCTACATTTCTCAAAGCATCGTTAGATTAATAATGACAGACCGGATGAAGATGCGTGCGACGGGGGCGAGGCGAATGGCTGGGCGGTATCGATACGCGGGTTCAACGGTATTATATTGACCACATAGATTATTAACTTGCATTTCTAACAGTTAAGGAGACGGGTGCTTTCCAGCACACTCCTTCGATGATGCCTTCCACTAGTTGCTATGCCGGTTTCAGCCAACAAATGAACATCGCAGGTAAATCCGTGTACCAATTTTTGGTACACGGATTTACCTGCG
>CATYHY010000044.1 GCA_958407085.1 uncultured Collinsella sp.
TGCCCGGTGCTATAACGAAGTGCATCGACGCGGGGTTTTCGCCGTCGCACGTCATCGGCATGCAGGGGCCCTTCACCCGCGAGCTCAACGTGGCGATGCTTCGGCAGGTGGGCGCCCAGTGGCTTGTGACCAAGGACTCAGGAACCGTAGGCGGCACGGCCGAGAAGATCGCCTCCGCGCACGACGTGGGAGCGCGCTGTATCGTGGTCGCCCGTCCCGCCGAGGGAGGCGGGGCCCTTTCGCTTAGGGAAGTGGAAGACGCGCTCTTACGGGAGTTCGCGCGCTAGGTGCTCGCCGCGCATGCGTGCCCTCCCGCCTGCGAGGAGGAGCGCCCCGAGCAAGCTCGAACCGTACAAAACCGTCATCCGCCAATAGCTCGAGGACGACGCCCGGAACTGGCGCAAGCAGCCCTTCAATAAGTTGCGGTGAAATAGTGTCTGTTTTTGCTGCTAGATAGCATATTTAGTCCCTAATTCACCGCAACTTGTTGGTGGTGGCTTACTGGTAGCGTAGGCACTCCACCGGGTCGAGCTTTGCCGCGCGTCGAGCGGGATAGAAGCCAAAGATTACGCCGATGCCGACCGATACGGCGAACGCGATCAACACTGTCGTAATGGAGAAGCTTGGCGTGATCGTCCCGGTAGCTCCAAACTCGCTCATGATACCCGAGCTTGCGGCAAAGAACGTGAGTCCCCATGCCAGCAGATAGCCAATCAGGACACCCAATAGTCCGCCGGTGACGCACAGCGCCGAGGATTCGGCCAAAAACTGCGCGGTGATATCGCGACGACTTGCGCCCAGAGCGCGGCGGATGCCGATCTCGCGGATGCGCTCCGTTACGTTGGTAAGCATCATATTCATAATGCCGATACCGCCGACAAGCAGCGAGATGCTGGCGACAGCACCCATGATGAGCGAGAACGCTCCCATAAAGGAGTTGAGCGCATCGATGGCGCTTTTCATGGAGGTTGCCGATACACTGTCGTACTCATCATCCTCCGCGATGCCCTTCATCGCGCGCACCTTTGACTCGATGGTCTTACAAAGCTCATCCATGTCCGTGCTCTCGGAGGCAAGTGCCGTCACGCTGGGGAATGAAGGATTCTCGTCGCCAAACAGTCCGGAGATAGTTTCGCGTGGCATATACAGCGTGAGCGAGCCCATGGAGTCGCTGCCGCCATCAATCACGCCTACAATCTGCACCTCGCCGTTGGACACCTTGATGGTTTTCCCCAGTGCATCCTGTTCGTTGCCGTAAAGCTGATCGGCGCCGTTGCGGCTGATGAGCGCCACGCGCGAGCCTGATTGGGACTCGGCCTGGGAATAGGTGCGCCCCGCAACGAGCTTGCTGGCCCCCACGGCGTCGAGCATGTCGCTATCGACACCCTGTGCCATGACGGTATAGCTTTTATCGCCGGTCTTATACTCGGTATACGCGCTGTCGACAATGCCGATCTGCTCTATCTGCGGCACCAGTTTTTGAAGCTTCTCGATGTCCGACTCGGTGAGTTCTTGCGACGAATAGATTTGCACCATGCGTGCCGCATTGAGGCCCAGACTGTTGACCAGGCTGTTTTGGATACCGCCGATGAGCGAAGTCATGGCGATAACCGATGCGATGCCAATGACGATGCCCAGGATGGTGAGCAGGCTGCGCCCCTTGTTGGCTTCGAGCGAGTGAAGGGCTTCCTGGATGAGATCGCGGGCGCTCATGCCACCACTCCTTTCGGCGGGTTGGTGGAGGCGGAAATCATGGGCAGGCTATCTACGGCGCTGCGCAGGGTCCGCGGTGCATGTGGAATATACGCGCCGTCGTGAATGCGACCGTCGCGGATGGTCATGGCACGGTCGGCCTCGGCGGCGATGCTGGGGTCGTGTGTGATAAGCACGATGGTTTTGCCGCGCTTCTGGAGCTTATGGAAGGTCTCCATCACAAGCGCTCCTGTGGCGGAGTCCAGGTTTCCCGTCGGCTCGTCGGCCAGAATGATGGGCGGGTCATTGACGAGGGCGCGCGCGATTGCGACGCGCTGCATCTGGCCGCCCGAGAGCTCGGATATGCGGTGGTCCCAGTGGTCGACGGGCAGCGTGACAGCCTGCAGCGCGTGCACGGCGCGCATTTCGCGCTGGCTACGGGGCACATTGGTGTAGGCCAGCGGCAGCATGACGTTTTCGATAACCGACAGGCGCGGCAGCAGGTTGAAACTCTGAAAGACAAAGCCAATACTCAGGGCGCGAACTTCGGTGAGCTCGTCATCATCGAGCTCGGCCACGTTGAGCCCTTGCAGGTAATAGTCGCCCGCCGTCGGCTTATCTAGGCAGCCTAGGATGTTCATGAGCGTTGATTTGCCCGAGCCCGAAGGGCCGGTAATGGCGACGAACTCGCCGGGATCTACCGCCAGGCTCACGTTGTGCAGGATGTGGGCGCAACCTGCCTCGCTCTCAAAGATGCGGTGCACGTTGCGAATGTCGATGACGGGACGCATTACATGCCCTCGTCGGCAGACATACTGCCCGAATTCGCGTTGTAGCCGCCGTCAGTCGTTGCGTCCGCTCCGGTGTCCATGACGAGGGTGTCGCCGTCGCGCAGCTTGGTAACCGGCACGTTGGGATTGATCTCGTTGCCCTGGTCGTCGCGCTTGACCTGTGTCATGCCGACTACGGCTTCGTTGTCGTTTTGCGTCACGACGGTCACCTTCACGCGACGGGTTTGCTTGCCCTCGTCATCAGTCGCCACGTTGACGTAATAGTGTTCGCCGTCTTCGGTCATGAGCGCCATCGTCGGAACCATCACTACGTCGTCGAGCCGCTCGGTCACCACCGAGACCTCGGTCGTCATGCCCGGCTTCAGGCGCGCGTCGGGCGACTCGATGAGAATATCGACGTTAAAGGTTACGCTGCCGCCGCCACCGTTGGCGGCGTCGGAGTTTGCCACCGACGCGATAGCCGTGACGGTGCCCTGGCTCACGATATCGGGAAACGCGGGATATGTGACGTTGGCGCTCTGCCCAACGGCGATCTTGGCGATGTCCTTTTCGCCCACCTGTACGGTCACCTTCATTTTGGACAGGTCGGCGATCTGCATGCACTGCTTGCCGCCGCTCGTGTCGCTTTCGCCCATGATCATGCCGCCTGTTACCGTGGCGCCCACCTTGGCGTTGAGCTCCACGATGCTTCCCGAGCTCGGGGCCGTGACCGTACGGCTGGCTGCCTTGGCGTTCGCCTGATCGAGGTTTGCCTGGGCCGATGCGAGGCTGCGCTGCGCGGCCGATACGGCGTTCGTGTCCGCTGATGCGTCGGAGACGCCAGCCGCTGCGGAAGTTCCATCGACGTCCGTCGTTGGGGTGGTCTGCGCGGCAGCTGCGGCTTTCTGTGCGTTGGCGAGGTCTTCTTGAGCGGCTGCAACTGCACGCTGCGCCTCGGCAACGTTGCGATCGAGCTCATCGTTTTTAATGGTCATAAGCACGTCGCCCTCGTTGACGGATTGGCCTGCCTGCACGTTGATCGAATCGACCGTACCGTCGACAGAGGGGGAGACCACTGAGGACGAAATGGGTTTGAGCTGGCCTTTCGCCTCGACCGTTGTGGTAAACGTGCCCTCGGTCACCATGTCGGTCACGGGACCGCTAGCGCCCTGTGGCTGTGCATTGATAACAAGGGTTGCGACAATGGCAATGAGCGCGATGGCACCCACGACGCCGGCGGCAATACCGCGTCGAATCAGCTTTTTGCGTCGACGTTCGGCACGTTTTGCCTTGAGCTTGGCATACGCTTCTTCATCGGAAATCTCGGCCGTATCGTTCGTTCGTCCGCTCTGCTTGTCGGCATGTACGTTTGTAATCAGAGGAATCGTTTCGGTGGCACCTTCGGGCGTGTGCTCGGTATCATCTGGGCCCGGGGTGATCGTGGGGACATTCGGCATAGCGTCTCCTTTATAGAAAGAACCTTGATAAGTATATGCGCCCACCGGTTGGGGTGGGCGCATGGGACGGTTTCTTTCGGAACTGTTAGATTGGTCGCAGCAGTTCCACGTTGTAGGAATGCGCGCGTTGCACTACGAGTGGACAACCACGCACAGGCCGACTTTGATGCAGTCGTGAAGTGCCTTGGCGTCGGCCAGTCGCAGGTTGATGCAACCGTGGCTGCCGCACCACTTGTACGACTCGGCGTTATCGAAGCTCTTGTCGTTTTGCCAGGTGGCATCGTGGAAGCCGATCATGTTGCCCTCAAACGGCATCCAGTAGCTCACCGGACTCTCGTATTTGGGCTTACCGGTCTCGGGGTCCTTGGCTCCGATCAGGGTGCTGCCGCCGTCGTTGCTGTTGATCTGCCACACGCCCTCGGGGGTGGCGTCTTCGCCCGGTTTGCCGGAAATAAAGTTGGCCTCCCAGACGATATTACCGTTCTCGTCATAGTAGCGCGCGTGCTGCTCGGACAGGTCGACGTCGATGTATGCCTTCCAGTCGGGCTCTCCCTTTGCGGTAAAGGTGTCGGCCTTCTGGGAGTACTTGATCTCGATCTCGCCGGTCTGCTTGTTGTTAATAGCGTCTTCGACCTGCTTGGCGAGCGAGCTGCTGTCGATGGACCAACCAAAGTCACCGCCTTCGACGGCGCACTGCTTGCCATCGGCGCGCGTCCACCAGCGAGTGGAGCCCACGGTATTAAAGCCGTTGGCGAGCTCGGCTGCCCAGCTACTGATCTGCGACGTATCGAGCGTGGGGTTGGCCGGATCGGCAAAGCTGATCCACTGCAACACGGAGCTGCCATCAACCTTTCCGGCATCCTCGCCGTTGAGCTTAAGGGTCACGTTGACGCCCAGGAAGTTGTTGGCGGCATCACATGCAGCCTGAATCTGATCATCGGTCAGCGTTCCATTGAGCGGCTCATAGGCATCGTTGCCAAGCTTGGAAAGATCTACGGTTTCGGCCAGCGAGGCAAGCTCGAGCTCGGCATATTTAATGACATGCTCACGGTTGAGTTTTTCGTTGGAGCGCGCCTTCTCGACGGTAAACTTGCCGGCCTGTTCGTCATAGGAGCTATTGGCCTCGAACGTGCCCGAACGGCCCTCGTTAAACTCGTCGATGGCGGCGCCCAGATCCTTCTCAAACTGCTTTTGGTTAAAGGTGTCGGAGAACATGGACAGGTCGACGTCTTGATCAAGATCGACTTCGTTGGAGGTGACGGTTGTTTTGGTCTTGCCGCTTAAGGATTCCACAAGGCGGACCGGCCATACAAAGGCTTCGTTGTGGCTGATGATTTCTTTTGCGGCAGCTTCGCCGTCGACGATGGGCTCATCGGACTCGGGCTGATAGGTCCAGCTAAAGTCATCGCCTGTCACGGCGAGCTTATAGTGCTTCCATGCCGAATTGACCTTGGTGGCGGCAGACGAAGCGTTGGAGAACGAGACGTCGACGCCGGCGATGGTGGTGTTGGGGTAGGCTACCTGCGAAAACGCTACGATGCCAACGATATAGACAATGACGATTAGACCCAGGACGACAAAGAACGTCGTCTTTTTGCCTGACTTATTGTTCTCGGCGGGTTTGCGCGCGGGGCCGCGATCGCCTCGAGCGTGCGTGGGGGGCTGCTTGGGCGCATTGCCGTTTGCCCGGCGCTGCTGACGTTGTTGACGCTGCTGTCTCTGTTGGTTCGGGTGTTGGGAAGCGTTTGCTGCACTACGCTGCTGACCGTGGCTCGGCGCGATAGGACGCGGCGACTGAACGCCGCCGGTGTGCCTGCTCGGCTGCTGCGGATCGGGAATCAGTTGAGTTCGATCGTTTTGCGACATCGTATGCATATCCTTCGAATTTCGCCTTATGGCTCATCGTGTTTTTACTGGGCTTGCATTATAGCGATTGCCCTGCAGTTTGTGGTACGGAAACGGTGGCATTCAAAAGAGGTGAGACATTTGTCCCACCTTTGAGTCATTCTTTGCCGTTATCCGCACACGCCGCATTTTGCACAGGCCGAAAGTGCGGCCGGAGCCTGCGCGATGCCGCCCTTTGCCGTCTCGCGTAGCGTGGCCGGCAACGCGTGACCCACCGAGAGCATGACATGTGCCATCTGGTCAAACGGCACCAAGCTCTTAATGCCTGCGAGGGCGAGCTGTGCCGAGCTAAAGGCCGCGGCCACGCCGATGGCGTTTCGGTTTTGGCAGGGCACTTCCACGAGGCCGCCGACGGGGTCACAAACGAGGCCCAGCAGGTTACTTAGCGCGATGGAACTGGCGTCGAGCGCCTGCTCGGGCGTGCCGCCGAGCATCTGCACCAGCGCGGCGGCTGCCATGGCGGCAGCGCTTCCCACCTCGGCCTGGCAGCCACCTTCGGCGCCGGCGACGCAGGCGCTCGTGGTGAGGTTGAGGCCGATGGCGGCTGCGCAGTAGAGCGCGTCCATGACCTGCTCGTCATCGAGCTGCAGGTGATCGGCGAGCGCTAACACGCAGCCGGGCACGACACCCGCGGAGCCTGCCGTCGGTGCTGCTACGATTACTCCCATCGTGGCGGAACGCTCGAGCACGGCCATGGCGCGGGCAACGGCGTCGGTTTGAACGGTGCCCATCAGGCTCGTGCTCAAATCGTTGCGGCCGGTGGCATCGACGAGTTTAGCCTCGCCGCCTATAAGCCCGCCGAGCGATCGCTGCGGATTGACGATGGGGGTCGTGGTCTCCTCGCGCATGACGTCGAGCACGCGGCGCATGGCGGCGACGGCGTGGGTTTCGCCGGTCAGACGCGCCTCGCGCACGGCCATAACGGCGCCGATATTCAGGCCGAGCTCGGCGCACGCATCGAGCAGCTGCTCGCCGTCGTCGAAGATCTCCTTTGCCGAAACACCGGGGGAGAGCGACGAGGCAGAACCGGGGAGCTCGATAAAGGTCGCGTAATCGACATTGTCGAGTTT
Organism: uncultured Collinsella sp.; assembly: GCA_958407085.1. Lineage (GTDB taxonomy): Bacteria > Actinomycetota > Coriobacteriia > Coriobacteriales > Coriobacteriaceae > Collinsella. Next base: position 6,895 of record CATYHY010000044.1, read on the forward strand.
GCGTAGCATGGGGATAACGGTGTCGTCGGGCGCGCCGTCGGTCTCAAAGACGGAGTAGGCCTGGCCTCCCACCTCGGTGCGGTAGGTGCGGCAGAAGGCGATGTTCACGTGTGCGTAGGCAAGCAGGTTCGTGAGCGCTGCGAGCACGCCGGGGACATCTTGGTGAGCCACGAAGAGCGTGGAATACATGCCCGAGATATCGACGCCGACGCCGTTAATGCGGCTGATGCGCATCTTGCCGCCGCCCAGGCTCTCGCCGCGGACCTGTGCCGTGGCGCCCGTGTCGTCGACCATGTCGATGTCGACGGTATTGGGGTGGATGGAGGCGTCGTCGCCCTTGATGCCAAAGTGATATTCGAGGCCCTGCTCGCGTGCGAGGTCGAAGGCCTGCTTGATGTTCTCGTCATCGGTGTCGAGGCCCAGGATGCCTGCGACGAGCGCGCGGTCGGTGCCGTGGCCGCGGTAGGTGTGGGCGAAGGAGTTCCACAGGCCAAAGGTGACTTTGATGATGCGGCCTTCCAGCAGGCTGGCAGCAACTTGGGCGCACCGCAGGGCGCCGGCGGTGTGCGATGAGCTGGGGCCGACCATGACGGGGCCCAAGATTTCGAATGCCGAGGTCGTAGCTAGTGTTTGCGGCTTGCCTGCCATGGGTGCTCCTGTTCTATCCCGTCGTCCCGAGGGCTTTGGTATTTGGTCGCCTGCTCTACAGTCCTGGCTCGCACGGAGGCCACATTAAGTGGCCTCCGGCTCGTGCGGAACTCGCGACCGACCAAATACCAAAGCCCTCGGAACTAAGGATACATGGTAGAGGCGCGTGTGCTGCAAAATTCATTAGCTGGTGACGCAGCGTGGGCTCATATCGAAGCATCTTCACCACCGTTTAAATAAAAAGAAGTACCGGTTGGGAGCGGTACTTCTTTTTTAAGCGCTTATGTCGTTGAAACCATGGCGGTTCTTAATTACAGGCCGCAGGCTGCTTTGAGTTCTTTGACTCGGTCGGTTTTCTCCCAGGTGAAGTCGGGGTCTTCGCGGCCGAAGTGACCGTAGGCTGCCGTCTTTTCGTAGATGGGGCGACGCAGGTCTAGGTCGCGGATGATGGCACCTGGGCGCAGGTCGAAGGTCTTCTCTACGGCCTCGACGATCTTGTCCTCGGCAACATGCGCGGTACCGAAGGTGTCGACCATGATTGAGAGGGGCTTGGAAACGCCGATGGCGTAGGCAAGCTCGACTTCGCAGCGGTCGGCCAGACCGGCGGCGACCACGTTCTTGGCGACCCAGCGCGCGGCATACGCGGCGGAGCGGTCGACCTTGGTGCAGTCCTTTCCGCTAAAGGCACCGCCGCCGTGACGACCGTAGCCGCCGTAGGTGTCGACGATGATCTTGCGGCCGGTGAGGCCCGTGTCGCCCATGGGGCCGCCCACGACAAAGCGACCGGTGGGGTTCACATAGATGTCGGCGTTGTCCCACGGCATGTTCTCGGCAGCCATGACGGGGGTGATGACATGCTCGATGAGGTCGTCCTTGATCTTGCCCATGTCCTCGATCTCGGCGGCGTGCTGCGTGGAGATGACGATGGTCGTGACCTCGACGGGCTTGCCGTCCTCGTAGCGCACCGTGACCTGGGTCTTGCCGTCGGGGCGCAGGTAGGGCAGGGTGCCGTCGTGGCGCACGGCGGCCAGGCGCTCGGCCAGGCGGCTCGCCAGGTAGTGCGGCATGGGCATGAGGGTCTTGGTCTCGTTGGAGGCATAGCCAAACATCATGCCCTGGTCGCCGGCGCCAATCAGGTCGATCGGGTCGGTGGTCGCGCCGGTCTGGGTCTCGAAGGACTCGTCGACGCCCTGGGCGATATCGGGGGACTGCTCGTGGATGAGGCTCATGACGCCGCAGGTGTCGCAGTCAAAACCGAACTTGGCGCGGTTGTAGCCGATGCGGCAGATGACGCCGCGGGCGATTTCCTGCACGTCGACGTAGGCCTGGGTGCGGATCTCGCCGGCAACGATGACGGTGCCGGTGGTCACGAGGGTCTCGCAGGCGCAGCGGACGTTCTCCACGTTGGCGGGCACGCCGTTGGGCGCAATATAGCCCTGCTCCTGGAGCTCTATTTCTTTGGCGAGGATTGCGTCGAGGACGGCATCGCTGATCTGGTCGGCGATCTTGTCGGGATGGCCTTCGGTCACCGACTCCGACGTAAACACAAAGGACCCCTGTTGGGGCGGGATGGAACGAAGTTCTTCTGACATGATTGTCCTTTCAAAAACGTGTCCCGGCGACCGTTACCATTCCGCCGGGCTCTGTATGCAAGGGCACATCATAGCGCGTAAATCCAACATTCACACCCTTTCCGCACCTAGTCATTGGGGACAGGCTTAAATGAGTGGCCTTAAACTAAGAACGTCCCCAAAGACTGGTCATTTATGTCTGTCCCCAATGAGTGATGACTGGTCATTTAAGTCTGTCCCCAATGAGTGGGTCGGTGCCCTTTGTGCGGAGGTCGCATTGTTGCTTTATACTGGTGCAGTTAGACATCCATCCTGCAATCGAGGAGATTTCCATGGCATCAGACGTTCGCGTC
>CATYHY010000045.1 GCA_958407085.1 uncultured Collinsella sp.
ATGCGGCGATTCGCCGTACCGTGCTGGGGACCGCTGCCAATCCGGCTCATGTGAACTGCGCGCACGACGACCATACCGGGGGCGACATCATTGATGAAGTGGCCGAGGCGGGCGTGAGCGCCGACCACATCCACGAGTTGTGCGAGCGCGACCATTGCGGTTGCGATGAAGACGAGGACGAGCACGAACACGGACATGGCCACGATCACGGTCATGAGGGCGAACATGAACACCATGATGGTCACGGTCACTCTCATTCCCACGAAGGGACGCCTGTCCTGTCGATCATCCGCAGCGCGATCTCGCACACCGTGCAGGTCTCGGTATTCATTTTTCTGGTGACGCTGATTCTGGTCGCCGTACTCGAGACGTTCGGCGAGTCCGCAATCGAGCAGTTCCTGCGCGGTAACGAGACGCTTGCGGTCCTGGGCTCGGCACTCGTCGGCCTGATCCCCAACTGTTCGGCTAGCGTCGTTATCACGCAGCTGTACCTGGAGGGCGCGCTACAGCTGGCGCCGATGCTCGCCGGCACGCTCATTTCCGCCGGTGTGGGCTACCTGGTGCTGTTCCGCACCAACCGCAGTGCCCGCGAAAACGTCCTGTTCCTGATCATGATGTACGTCATCGGTGCCGGCTGGGGCCTCATCCTATCCGCCTTCGGCCTCTAAGTGGGCCTAACAAAACGGGTTTCAAAATAGCCATGCTCGGCGCCTGCACAATGCGGCGACGCATGGCATTTTGAAACCCGTTTTTTGTTGAGCCATGGATTTTGAGCGCTCACACCGCCCAAAGCAAAAAGCAGATTTCCGGACATGTCCCAAAAATCTACCTTGGTTAGCGCAGCAGCTCGGTGAGGTTGCGTTTAAAGCGAGCCCGATCTTCGCTGGTGAAGGCTGCCGGCCCGCGGGTGCGACCGCCAGCGCGACGCACCTTCTTTTCCTCGTGGCGAATAAACAACTGCATGTCGATGGTCGCTTTGTCGTAGACGCGCCCGCGCACACCGATGGCGGCGGCATCGCGCCCGAGCACCATGCTCGCCAAGCCAATGTCCTGCGTCACGACCACGTCGCCCGCCTGCAGGCGTTCGACAATGGCAAAGTCGGCGCTGTCGGCGCCCACACTCACGTCGAGCGTCGTGACCCAAAAGCCGCGTCGCGCGTGCTCGGCATCGCGCGGGTCGTCGCGGCGAATGTGCCGTTCCAGGTTTTGCGTGCTGTTGCCGGCGATAACAACGGCGACGCCCGCCCGCCGCGCGCAGTCAATCGACTCGCGCGTGACCGGGCAGGCGTCGGCATCAATAAAGAGCGTTCGCGGCATCTAGTGCACCAGTTTGCCAAATTGAATAGCGCGAACAATCAGCGTAACGCCAAACACCAGCAGCGCGGCGCCGCTAAAGATGACGAGCATCTTGGCCGACCATAGCGGATAGATAAACACGAACATGCCGGCGATGATGGAGAGTGCACCGCTCAGGATAGCGAGGGCGCGGTTGGACGAAAGCTCGGACTCCAGAATGGACATGACACCTTCGACAATCCAGCCAAAGCCGGCCACGATAACCACCATCGTGGTGAGCGTCGCGGTCGAGAAGGCCTGGTTGCGCAGGATTATGACGCCGCCCAAGATAATGAGTAGGTTGGAGATGATGCTCGTCACGCGCCAGCCGGTGGGCAGCAGCGGCTCAAAAATGGCAGTGAACAGCCTGATGGCAGCAGTGATTACAAAGTAAAAACCCAGGACAGTCATCAAAAAGACGAGGGACTTGGCGGGTGCAAAAAGCAGCGCGATACCAGCAATGAGCGCTAAGACGCCCGTGATGGCGTAGATCCAGCGTACGGCCTTGACGGCTTTGCCCGCCATGCTTTTCTCGTCAAATCCAAACTGGCTCGATTTTTGGTCATCGTTCTTAAAGATGCCCATAATGTCTCCTTTCCGTGCGGCGTAAGCCTTGATCGTTACGACCAGTATCGCCTAAAGGCGCTGACGTATGGGTCGGGGAGGGTGAAACGTAACCCAAAGGCCCCGAATTGTTTCCGTTGTTCCCCACGTCGCGATTTTCTATTCAACAGGTGTAGAACATTGCAGCCCTGTTCGTTATTGCCTACGTTTTAGGTTAGATTTTCCTAAGAACAATTGCCCGAAATTGGGGGTCCCTATGAACGAAACAGTTCCCGCGGCGCCGGTAAGCGCTGAGTCGATGGCAAAGCAGGGTTGCGAAAAGCTCGGCTTGGACGCGTTTGATGCGTTGGTTCGCCGCGCCCGCACGTGCCGCCGCTTTGACGAGTCCATGCGCGTGCCGCGCGAGTTTTTGCTCGAGCTGGCGGAACTTGCGCACCTGGCTCCCTGTGGTGCCAATGCTCAGCGTCTGCGTTTTCATGTGGTAAGCGGTGCAGAGGACTGCGCGCGTGTATTTGACGAGCTCGCATGGGCCGGCGCACTTAAGGACTGGCCGGGTCCTGCCGAGGGTGAGCGCCCGACCGGCTACATCGCGATTCTTGCTGAGCGCGCCGTTCCGGGCAAGCCCGCCGCTCCCATTACCGATGTCGACACGGGCATTGCCGCGCAGACGATGATGCTCGCCGCCCGCAGCGCCACGCCCGAGGTGGCAGCCTGCATTTTCAAGGCCTTTACGCCCCACGCGATCGATGCCATGGGGCTCGATAACGACAAATATGAGCTCAAGCTGATCATGGCGTTTGGCGTTCCGGCCGAGACACAGGTGATCGATGCGATCGATTCCAACCCCGACGGCTCCATCAATTATTGGCGCGACGAGGCGCGGGTGCACCACGTACCCAAGCGTCCGCTTGCCGACGTGCTGCTGTAGTTGTGCGTCGTTGCGGCGCAATCCGGCGGTAAACCACCACAAAGGTACCTGTCCCCTTTGCGGTGGTGCGAGGGGAGGACGTGTGGCAGATTTGTATTTGGTGCGGCATGGGCAGACTGAGCTCAATGTGCAGAACATTTTGCAGGGTGGGCACGATTCGCCGCTTACGGCGCGCGGGCGCGAGCAGGCGCTGGCGACGCGCGCGGCGTTTGAGGCGCGTGGCGTGACCTTTGACCGTGTGTATTCCTCGCCGTTGGGCCGGGCGCGGCATACGGCTGAGCTAATTGCTGGTGAGGGCTGCTCGATAGAGCTGGTCGATGACCTGCGCGAGTGGCATTTGGGCTCGCTGGAGGGTACATCAAATCGCGAGATGCCGCCGCAGCCCTGGGGTGATTATCCGGTGGCCTTTGGTGGCGAGTCTGAAGGCGAGCTCCAGTCGCGCATGGTCGCGGCGCTGTCCCACATCATGGCCAGGCCGCAGCACGACTGTGTGCTGGCAGTCTCCCACGGCTCTTCCTGCCAGGAGTTTCTTGAGTATGTGACTGGCAGGGGAGAGCTACCCGACAACGGTGCCGTGCTTCATTTTGGCTATTGCGACGGTGCGTTTTCGCTCCTTGATTGGTAACGAACGAAAGGACCCCTATGAATAAAGATCTGTATCTGGTCCGTCATGGACAGACGATATTCAACCTTAAGCGTATCATTCAGGGGTGGAGTGACTCGCCGCTTACGCAGTTGGGTTGCGACCAGGCGGCGCGCGCCGGCATGTTTTTACGTGCGCGCGGCATTGAGCCCGATCATGCCTACACCTCCACGCTTCATCGCACCGAGCAGACTATCGCCAACCTGTGGCCGGGCTTGGCGTACGAGCGCCTGGACGGTCTGCGCGAGTGGTTCTTTGGCGACTTTGAGGCCGAGCGCGTGATGCTTATGCCCGAGCGCCCGTGGCGCGATTTCTATCGTCAGTTTGGCGGCGAGGGCCAGATGCAGGTGCGTGAGCGCATGGTGGCGACGCTGACCGAGCTTATGCGACGTCCGGACCACGAGTGCGTGCTCGCGGTGAGCCACGGCTCGGCTATCAAGGAGTTTTTGGACCACGTGCGGGGCGCGGCGGCAGACGAGCGCGAACGCGTGCCGGGCAACTGCTCGGTGCTGCACTTTGCGTTTGACGACGAATCCGACACGTTTGAGCTGATTGAGATTTTTACGCAGGAGGATTACGCACGCGAGCTGGGCCTTGAACCGCTTGTGGCTACTGCAGGTCCGCAGCGCGGATAACGCGAGCGTGGCGGCTCGGGTCGCCGGCATAACTTCTCGACGCAAAAGGGGCGGAGATGCATGTACCTGCTGCATCTCCGCCCCCTGTTTGTTGAGCTGCCGATTTTTGTGCTGCGCGGTCTGGTCTTGCTAGAACCGCGCGACTTGGTGCGTGAGCAGACCCGTCGGAACCTGCGGTGCGCCGCCGCTGACCTGCGCAGCGGGGAAGAGCGCGGCAACGGTAAAGTTGAACGGCTCCTTGCCGGTGTACGTTCCGGCGGAACGGGCCTCATCGGCCAGGAGCTGTGATACCCCGACTAGTGCGCCAGCGTAGGCAGGGTCGTCGGCCAGTACCGGCTCCGGCGCCTGGTCGAGCATGGCACGGATGGCGCCGACGGCGTCCTCGCGCTTAACCTCCCACACGCGGTGTGTAATGCCCGCAGGATCGGTGACGGCGTAGAGCGAGGCGCCCTCTTTGGCGGCGCCCAGGATGATATCCATGACGGGCGAGGCCTCGTAGGCGAGCGTTACGGGACGGGGCTGTACCTTGAGGTCGGCGAATGCGCGCGCAGCGGCGGCCGTATCGGCGGCAACCGCGTCGCCGCCCGCCAGCGCACCAACCGGGCAGATCGCCACAACGCCCGTCACGCGCCCCGGCTCCCCCGAGCATTCGTACACGTAATACGCCGCACCCGGGTCCTTGAGCATCAGGCCATCGGCAATGGCTCCGCGCAGAGCATCGTTGCCGCTCAGGATGCTGCCCATTGCGGGCAACGCCTCGAGCACGCGGTCCTGAGCCGGGCGGATGCAGGGAAACGGAAGTGCTTTCATGGGCGGTCCTAACGCACGAGTTGGTTTGTTCGCGGCTTATTATGCCCCAACTTGCCCATTCGCGTCCCAGAGCACGTTATCGGCGAGCGCGATGAGCACGTTCTGACAGCGAACGATATCGGCGTGGGGCACATATTCGTTGGGCTTGTGCGCGAGCGCGAGCGACCCGGGACCGTAGCTCATGCAATTGCGGTTACCTGTCTTGCCGGCAATGACGGCGGTGTCGGTGTAGCCGGTAAAGAAGCCGACGGTTGTGTCCGCGTCCGTCACGTCATCGGCGGCACGCTTGAGCGCTGCTAGAAGGGGAGAGTTCGGGTCGCGCTCGATGGCGGGGCGGTCGCCCGTCACGGTGTAGCTGCCATGGCAACCGGGAATGGCGGCTTTGGCGACGGCGATGGCCTGCTCTACCATGCGCTTCGCGGCTGCCGTATCGGTCGGCGGAGTCAGGCGCATATCGACCCAGACCTTGGCGCGGTCGGGCACGACATAGGGGCGATAACCGCCCTCAATTTGGCCAAACGTGATGGTCGAAGACCCCAGCTCATCATGCTCGGGCAGCGCTGCGAACGCATGGCGCAGCGCGCAGACGGCCTCGGCCATGGCGGCGACGGCATCGGCGCCCTTCCAAGGCTGGCTCGCGTGTGCCGTCACGCCAGCCATTTCAATCTCGAACCACGTACGCCCCTTGTGCGCCACCTGGATCTGTCCGTCGGTGGGCTCGGTGTCCAGCACCCATTCGCGCGAACCGACCCAGCCGGCATCGATGGCTGCCTCGGAGCCTCGCATAAAGTCCTCTTCGTCGACCGAGCAGATGAGCGAAAAGCCGCGGCGGGGTAGCGCGCCATCCGCCGCCACGCGCTCGAGCGTATGGACCAGTGCGGCAATGGCGCAGGCCAGGCCACCCTTCATGTCGCAGGCGCCACGGCCATAGAGTTTGTCGTTACGCACAACCGTCCCGAGCGGCGGAATGTCCGCGTCCCAGCCATCGCCCAGCGTAACGGTATCCATATGGCAGATATAGACGAGTCGCGGCTCGTCGCTTTGGCCCGGCACGGTGACCATAAGGTTGCGGCGCCCGGGGAGTACTTCGAGCTCTGCAATCTGCACGGCATCGAGTACCGGATGGCTCAGCTGCGCCAACTGTTCCTCAACCAACGCTTTGATATAGCGTTCAATCTCGCCCTCATACGCACCTGGGTCGGAACTGTCGATCCGCACGAGTCCTTGCGTAAGCCGCCAAGCAAAATCTGTATCAACCATAGGCACCTCACAGATAGTTAGGTCAACATACAGATTGTATGCCAAGAAGCGGCTCGGTGCATTTAATGGAGTGCTCACAGAAACGGGGGCGCCTCTCATGCGAAAGGCGCCCCCGCGGGCATTCAATGTCAGTGACGGGCAGGCCACATGGGGAACTGCCCGTCAGATCAGCCGGCGCTATTTGATCACGCGCACGCGATACATCGACGGAATCTGCTTGAGCGCCTCGATGGTGCTGCTGTCCAGGTGCTCGTCGGTGTCGAACATGGTGTAGGCGTTCTCGCCGGCGGACTCGTTGGTCATACGCTGCACGTTGGCGTTGTCCTTGGCCAAGATGGCTGTGATCTGGCCGATCATGTTGGGCACGTTGGCGTGCAGGCAGGCGATGCGGCTCGCGGCGCGCGCCTTGCCCATGCTGCAGGCGGGGTAGTTGACGCTGTGCGCGATGTTGCCGTTCTCCAGGTAATCCTTGAGCTCGCTGATGGCCATGTCGGCGCAGTTGGCCTCGGCCTCGCCGGTGCCGGCGCCCGAGTGCGTGGTGATAAACGTGTTGGGCATCTTGACGGTTTTGGGCGTGGCAAAGTCGCAGCTAAACCAGCTCAGCTTGCCCTCGCGCAGGGCAGCGTCGACGGCGTCCTCGTCAATGATGGTTTCGCGTGCGTAGTTGATGAGCACGGCGTCGGGTGCCAACAGGTTAATCTGCTCGGTGCTGATCATGCCGATGGTGTCGGCCTTGCTGGGCACGTGTACGGTGAGGTAGTCGCAGCCGCGGCAGAGATCCTCGAGCGTGCCCACACGCTGCACCTCGCGGCTCAGCACCCACGCGTGCTCAACGGAAATGAACGGATCGTAGCCGTAGACGTCCATGCCCAGGTCGACGCAGGCGTTGGCGACCTTGGAGCCCACGTTGCCCAGGCCGATGACGCCGATGCGCTTGCCCTTGAGCTCGCGGCCCACAAAGGCCTTCTTGGCCTTTTCGGCATCGACCTGAATCTCGGGGTCGTCGGCGTTGTCGCGCACCCAGTTCATCGATTGCACCACGCCGCGGCTCGAGAGCACCAGCATGCCTAGGACGAGCTCCTTAACGGCGTTGCTGTTAGCGCCGGGGGAGTTAAAGACGACGACGCCCTTCTTGGCGTACTCCTCGACGGGGATGTTGTTGACGCCGGCGCCGCAGCGGGCGATAGCGCGGATGCCCTCGGGCAGCTCGTAGCCGTGCAGGTCGGTCGAGCGCATCAGAATGGCGTCGGCCTCTTCGGCGGTGCTCACAAACTCGTAGCCCTCACCAAACTCGACCTTGCCGTCCTTGGTAATGTCATCGATGGTTTTAATCTTGCGCATGGAAAACTCCTTAGCAGGTTTTGATCTATACAGGGTGGTCTGAGATGGCTGATCGGCCCGCGCGTTGCGGGCTAGTTAGATCGCGGGCTCAAACTAAGCTGCGCTTCGAAGTCCTTCATGTACGAGGCCAGTGCCTGCACATCTTCCATGGTTACGGCGTTGTAGACGCTCGCGCGCATGCCGCCCACCAGGCGATGGCCCTTGACGTTTTGAATCTGGTGCTCGGCCGCGCCTGCGACAAAGGCCGCATCGAGCTCGGCGTCGCCGGTACGGAAGGTGACGTTGGCGATGGAGCGGCTGTCTGTCTGCGTGGTGCCATGGAACAGCTCGCTTTGCTCGAGCAGGTTGTAGAGCAGGTTGGCCTTGGCCCAGTTGCGCTCGGCCATGGCGCCAAGTCCGCCGGTTTGCTCCACCCAGCGGAATACCTTGCCGCACACGTAGATGCCAAAGGTGTTGGGCGTGTTGAGCATGGAGCCCTTGGCGGCCTGGGTCTTAAGGTCCATGTACTGCGGCGCCCGCGCAAAGGCGGGGCCGTCGGCGATGAGGTCGTCGCGCACGATAACCACGGTCACGCCCGCGGCGCCGGCGTTTTTCTGCGCGCCGGCGTAGATGAGCCCGTAGCGCTCAACATCGAGCGGCTGCGACAGAAAGCAGCTCGAGACATCTGCGACCAGCGGTACGTCGCCGCAAGCGGGCAGCTCGTGGTACATGGTGCCAAAGATGGTGTTGTTCTGGCAGATGTAAACGTAGTCGAGCCCGTCGCTCGCGGCCTCGGCGGCAATGCGCGCGTTGATGTCGGCCATGTCGGGGATGCGGTCGAAGTTGGTGTCCTCGGAGCTCGCGAGCAGCACGGCCTCGCCGTACTTGGCGGCTTCTTTGTATGCCTTGTTGGCAAAGTTGCCGGTCACGACGTAGCCGGCGCGGCCACGGCGCATGAGGTTCATGGGGATGCCCGCAAACTGCAGCGTGGCGCCGCCCTGCAAAAACAGGACGCGGTAGTTGTCGGGGATGCTCAGCAGGCGGCGCAGAGTTGCCTCAGCGTCATCGATGATCTGCTGGTACATGCTAGATCGATGGCTCATCTCGAGCACGGACATGCCGCAACCGCGGTAGTCCATCATCTCGTCGGCGATCTCGGCGAGCACGCTTGTGGGCAGTGCGGCCGGGCCAGCTGAGAAGTTGTGCACACGTGCCATCTTCTAGTTCCCCCTCGTAGTCGTTTGAACGTTCGGGATACTTTAGCACAGTGCAGCGCCAGGCGCGACCGCATCACGGTAAAACTCGAGTGCGTCGCTATGATTTACAGGATGGTTACATGGGGGAGGGGTGCTTTACACCTCAGGCAAATCCGAATCTGCGAGCGAAGGCATGAGGTTCCTAGGCGCTTGATCTCTTCGTCGCAAATTAGCCACTTCCTGGTCACTACGACGCCAGTGTGGCGATGACGGCTTCGTCGCCGGCGTATATGAGGGTGTTGCCGTCGGGGATGATCGTCTGGCCGTCGCGCTTAAGCATCACCACAATAAACGGGTGCTTGCCCTGCGGCACGTCGCGCAGACGCTGGCCGGCCAGGCGACCGTGGGGCGTCACGGTGACCTCGCGCAGCGTAACCTCGGCACGCTCTTCGAACGTTGGGGCGGCCATCACCAACAGATCGCCTTCCTGGATCACGGTGTCGCCATTGGGCAGTACCGGGTGCGCCCCGTCGCGCAGCACCAGGACCACGAGCATGTCTGTGGCGCTGCCAATGTCGGCGAGCGAGCGACCGGCAAACGGATGTCCAGCGCCTACCTTGAGCTTGACGAACGACATGCCGTCTTCGTCGCGGTAGTCGTTAAAGGTGCGACGCACGTCGCCGGTCGCATCGATCATATCGAGCTTCTTCGCCACCGCCGGCAGCAGCGAGCCCTGCACCACAATGCTCGACACGGCAATCACAAACACCA
>CATYHY010000046.1 GCA_958407085.1 uncultured Collinsella sp.
TGACTGGCTGGCTAGAGTCAGCGGCAAAAGCCTGGACAGGCGCGATAGAACTCAGTACGGCGAGCGCGGCAAGCGCGACGGCCAGGGTGCGATATATAACTGAACGAAGGACAGCGGAAGCTCTCACATGCAATCCTAACGAATCGAGACATTACCGCACAAGGATACCAGCTCAGCCTGCCCAGTCGGCAGCTGGTGGTCATTGGGGACGTTCTTAAATGACTAGTTCCGTTTGCGGGGGAGGCGTGGGACAATACCGAGCAAACGTGATTGGGCGTCTGGGAAAAGGGGTCGAGATGAAAAAGCTGAGGACGCTTGCCGATGTTTTGCGCCAGGCCGGTTTCGTGCGTATCACGGGCCTGTTCCTCATCTTCTATCTGCTGTGCTCGACGGCTGTCTGGCTGTCCGAGCCCACGACCCTTACGTTTGGCGATGGCCTCTGGTTTAGCTTTGAGACCGTCTCGACCATCGGCTTTGGCGATATCCCGGCCGAAACGCCGGTCGCCCGTGCTATTACCGTCGTCCTGAGCGTCATCAGCATCTTCTACATTGCCATGCTCACGGGTGTGGCGGTGAACTACTGCAATACGCTCATCAAGCTGCGCCAAAAGGACACCATGGCGCGCTTTATGGACGATCTGGAGCATTTGGAAGAGCTCGATCGTGACGAGCTCGCCGACCCGTCGCGCCGTGTGCGCGAATATCGCCGACGCCAACGCTAGAACGGGCGCCGCGCGTCACGACGAGGGGGACTGAATATGAATATCACGGTATACCTGGGCGCCAGCGTCGGCAATGACCCGGCGTTTCTGCCTGCGGTGCAAGAGCTGGGCAACTGGATTGGCTCCAACGGGCACGCGCTGGTATACGGCGGGTCCAAATCGGGCCTGATGGGCGCGCTCGCCGATAGCGTACTCGAGGCAGGTGGACACGTGACGGGTGTTGAGCCGAGCTTTTTTATAGAGGCCGAGTTTCAGCACGACGGCATCGATGACCTCATCGCGACGAGCGATATGGCCGAGCGCAAGGCCAAGATGATTGAGCTCGGCGATGCGTTCATTGCTTTTCCCGGTGGGACGGGCACGCTCGAGGAGATTGCCGAGGTCATGTCCGCGGTGTCGTTGGGGCACCTGAGTGCTCCGTGCATCCTGTATAACCTTGACGGTTACTACAACGACCTCAAGGCGCTGCTCGGGCACATGATTGATAAGGGGCTTTCGAGCCCGAGGCGCCAGCAAGGCATCTACTTTGCCGACGATTTGCGCGAGATTGTCTCGATTATCAACGGATAAGTCTTGAGCCTGCCCCACTATGACTCCCAATGGTGCCGTTTGTGGCGCAGATGGTTGGCTTGTCTGGGCAACGCTCGCTCTACAATAAAACGTAATTATGTCGACTTTGACCGCGGGAGGACCCGATGGACAACCTTGCCAAACCCACAAACCGCGCGCTGTTTTTAGTTAGCGTTGCCGTGACCGGTGCGTTCGCAGGTGCCGCGGTCTGGCTGTTCTTTTTTGCGATGGAGCACGGTATCGACTATCTGTGGACCGAGATCCCCCACATGCTGGGCGCGGCGTCGCCCGAACTCGCCAGCGGCCCGTTCGGTTTTCTGCCGTATCCGTTTTTTGTCTGCCTGCTGGGCGGCCTGCTGATCGGTCTGTACGAAAAGCTTACGGGCACCAAGACCGACGACCTCAACCAGGTGATGGCTAAGGTTAAGCAAGATGGGCGCTACCCGTATGACAATCTGGGCAGGCTTTCGCTCGCGGCATTGCTGCCGCTGCTGTTTGGCGGAAGTATTGGACCGGAGGCCGGCCTGACCGGCGTTATCGCTGGTCTGTGCAGCTGGGTCGGCGACCGCATGCGCCGCTTTGGCGCCGAGTTTAGGGAGCTCACGCTGCTGGGCACCCAGGCCGCGCTGACGGCGCTCTTTACCGCGCCCGTCTTTGGCTTTGTGGCGCCGCTCGCCGGTAGCGCCGACGGCCAGGGCGAAGACGCCGACGATGGGTCCGCGTCCGGCGAGATCACCATCAAGCTGCCCAAGGCACAGAAGACTGTGGTCTACGGTATCGCGATCGCTGGCGGTCTGGGCACCTACCTGCTGCTTGGCCAACTTGTGGGCGGCGGCATGGGCATGCCCAGGTTCGAGGCCGCCGAGGTGGGCAACCTGGAGCTTGCCTGGCTCATCCCGCTGGCGTTGGTTGGCACCGTTTGCGGCTGGCTGTACTTTGTCTCGGAGCACGCGAGCGAGGCGCTGTCCCATGCAATAGGGGAGCGTCCTGTCGTCAAGGCCATGCTGGCTGGTCTGGCGCTCGCCATCTGCGGCACGGTCTTGCCCTACACCATGTTTGCCGGCGAGACCCAGGCCGATGTACTTATGGAGACCTACCTCACCATTCCCGCCGGCGTGCTTATCGCGACCGGTCTTGTTAAGGCCATGCTGACGCCCGCCCTCATCAACCTTGGTTGGCGCGGCGGCCACTTCTTCCCCGTTATCTTCTCGGGCGTAAGCCTGGGCTATGGCCTTGCCATCCTCACCGGCGCAGATCCGGTCTTTTGCGTCGCCGTCTGCACGGCATCGACGATGGGCGCCGTCATGCGCCAGCCTGTCATGGTTGTGGGCCTGCTGCTTATGTGTTTCCCACTCAAGGGTATCGTCTGCATGATTATCGCGGCCGTCATCGCCGCCGGCATCCCGCTGCCCAAGCCGCTGCGCAAGTAGCACGGTAGCGCGCAGTCAGTACAAACATCTCAAGTCCGGTGCGGGCGCTGTGTCACGGATTTGCGGGTGGACTGGATTTCGTTCGGTATCGGCGCTACTTCCAAATTGCAAGCGCGGCGGTGCCCAGTACGATGAGGGCGAGACCGATGGCGCTGCGGCGGGAGAGTTTTTCGTTGAATGCCAGGCGCGCAAATAGCACCGATACGACAATCGATAGTTTGTCGATCTGCACCACGACACTCACCTGGCCTGCAGCGATGGCATAGTAATAGAGCAGCCACGATGCTCCAGTCGCGATGCCCGATGTTGCGAGAAATGTGAGTTCGCGCCGGTCAACGTGCGCGACCTGCTCCAGTTTTCCCTTGGCTGCCACGATTGCCCATGCCATAACCAGTACCACGCAGGTGCGGATTGCCGTGGCCAGGTTTGACTCGACGCCTTCGATGCCGATCTTGGCGAGGACGGAGGTGAGTGCCGCGAACACGGCGGCGCCGAGGGCGTAAGCGAGCCAGGTTCGGTCTTGCTGCTGCTCGGGTTCGGCGGACTGCTTCTTCTCGATCATTAAAAACGTGCCGAGGGTGATGGCAGCGGTTCCCACGAGCTTAACCGCAAGGTTGCTCGTCTCGTCAAAAAGCGCGATGGCGACCAGCGCGGCGAGCACGGTGCTCATCTTGTCGACCGGTACGACCTTATTGACATTTCCGATGCTCAACGCCTTAAAGTAACAGATCCACGAAGCACCGGTAGCGAGTCCCGAGAGGACGAGAAAGAGCCAGGATCTGGGTTCGATGCTGCCAATGGTTCCAATGGATCCAGAAATGCCCGCCATTGCCCAGGCGAAAACGAGCACCACGCAGGTGCGAATGGCCGTCGCGACATCGGAGTCGGTCTGCTTGATGCCGCATTTGGCCAAGATGGATGTGATGCCGGCAAAGAATGCTGACGCAAATGCTGCGACAACCCACGACACGGGTGCGGTGCCTCCTTGGATAATGGGTTTATCCTGCGAGTTTTATGGACATGAGGATACCGCCCCACCATGAAGGTTTGATATGGCCGCGGCGAGACGGGGGTTATGTTCCGGGGAGCCATTTGGTGAAGGCTCGAATTGTCGATATGCTGTCGACTTCTCTTTGGTTTCCAAGATCTAAACGGCATGCTTCGAAGGGCGGCGGCGTTGTTGTTGCTTCGTCTTATCTAGTAAATGAGGTGGCGTGCAGCCCAAGCCCTTTGGCTGTCGATTACAGGTCGCGTGCCCGATAGACCTTGGTGCTGACTGCGCAGCTGATTGCACATAGCGCGAGGGTAAGTGCGGCGATGCCTGCACACAGACAGCCCAGAACGGCGGGATCGGGATTCGCTCCGGCAATCGACATGAGCCAGTTGCTGATGGGGTTGGAGGAGCTCAGCGTGGCCATGGCAAGGCATCCGAGCATGGCAAACAGACCAACGGATAGGCGCAGCGCCTCCATGTGTCCAAAGCGAAAGAACAGCGGCTGCGCCAAAAACACCATCATGAGGGAGATGAGCATCGATGCTGCCGAGGCGATTGCGATTTCAAAGACCGTCTGTCCCGTCGAAGGAATGCCCGCGCCATTGAAGAGCGGGATGGAGGCGATGCTCAAAAGCGTAGCTGCACATGCCATGAGGGCGGAGAAGACAATAACGCTCAGGTAGCGTGCGCGGATGATGTCTTTGCGCGAGAAGGGCAGCGTTGCCCGGTAGCGCTCCCAACCGTTTTGATTGTCGAAACCGGCCAGTGAGTTCATGACTATGATGGGCGACATGGCACTGACGGCGCAGGCGCCGGCGCTCATACCGGAATCGCCATCCGACGCGTTGACGAGCGTCAGCACAACGAAGATGAACAAGCCGACGCCCGCAATGCTCGGGATGAGCGTGCGAACGATGGCGAGTTCGGACATAAAGGCGCGTTTCATTTCGAAGCCCCTTTCAGTATGAGGCGCAGATAGTCATCAATGGTTGCCCGATCGCAGGGAATCTCGGGAAAGGCCTCGAGCGTTTCGCGACGGTTGGGTACGAGTACGTCCACGCTGTAGGCGTGACGGGCGGCACGGGCGCCTTCGACGCAAGCCATAAGCTCGGCAGCCTGCGATTGGGTGCAGTGGGCGATGCCAGCGCGGTCGGTAATATCCTCACGCGGCAGGTCAAAAATAATCGAGCCATTATCGATGCAGATGACGCGATCAGCGGTGCGATCGAGGTCGGACGTAATGTGACTCGAGAGCAGCACGCTGCGCTGACCGTCGGCGACAAAGGCAAGCAGCTCATCGAGCAGCTCCTCGCGTGCCATGGGATCGAGGCCCGCGGTGGCTTCGTCCAAAACGAGCAGCTTGGCCTTGTGGCTGAGCGCACAGGCAAGCTGAAGTTTCATGCCCATGCCGCGGGAGAGGTCCTTGACCTTTGTCTTGGGATCGAGGCCAAATCGGTTGATGAATCCGGCGAACGTTTCGCGGTCCCACGTGGGGTACGCTGGGCCTACGAGCGACTCGATCTGGCCCACCTTGAGCGTGGAGGGGAAGGGGCACGTGTCCAGGACAAGACCGACGCGGGAGCGTAGATGGCGTTGCGACTCATCGGGCGCGTCGGCGCCACAGCGCTGCCCAAACAGGTGCACTTCGCCGGCATCGAGCTTTATAAGCCCGAGAGCAGCTCGAATCGTCGTTGTTTTGCCAGCACCGTTGGCACCAACAAAGCCGATGATCTGGCCAGGCTCCACGGCAAGCGTGACGTCGCGCAGCGAAAAGCGGTCGCTTACAGCGTGTGAGATGCCTTTGAGTTCAAGCAAGTTTTGCATGGTATAGCCTTTCTTGCAGATGGCTACTGCATGGTTTCGGGGGCTACCAGGTCGAGCATCTCGTGCAGTTTGTCGCGCGTGACGCCCAGGGTTTCGGCTTGGCTCGCCGCTTTCGCAAGTAGCTCTTCGATATGGCAGAGCTGGTTTTCGCGCAAGAGTTCCTGGTTGCCCTCGGCGACAAAGCAGCCCTTGCCCTGCACGGTGCAGATAAACCCGAGTTGCTCTAGGTCGGCGTAGGCGCGCTTGGTGGTGATGACGCTCACGCCAAGATCGCTCGCGAGCGCACGGATGCTGGGGAGTTTGGCTCCCGCAGTGAGCGTGCCCGAAAGGATTTGAGCTTTGACCTGCGAGGATATCTGTTCGTAGATGGGCTTATCGCTCGAATTGGATAGGATGATGTCCACAGCGGCTCCTTAGCTGTTGGGCTACACGTGTATATAACCGGTAAGCACAGTATATATACACTATGCACAGTTATGCAAGAGCTAAATGTGGAATAGACCATCGGCGCCGCGCTTGCTCCAAAACAATCTCAATCTGTAACATCTGGGTCCGTTTTGAGTCGCCTGCTGTTACAGATTGAGACAGTCTGCTGCAGAATACTTTCGATAACTAGCCGTTCACGTTCTGACTGATGAATTTGTCCTGATAGGCGCCCTAGAGCGAGATTTCGCGGCTACAATAGTGCGGTTACAACGACGTAATGCACTCAATGCAAGAAAGGATCCGCATGGCAAGCCTGTCGGATGAAATCTCGTCGCGCCGCACATTCGCGATCATCAGCCACCCGGACGCCGGTAAGACCACGCTTACCGAGAAGCTGCTGCTCTATACCGGCAGCATCCAGACCGCCGGCTCGGTCAAGGGCAAGAGCTCGGCCAAGCATGCCGTTTCGGACTGGATGGACATCGAGAAGGAGCGCGGCATTTCCGTTACCTCCTCGGTGCTGCAGTTCACCTACAACGGCGCCTGCGTCAACATCCTCGATACCCCCGGCCACCAGGACTTCTCGGAGGATACCTACCGTACCCTTATGGCCGCCGACGCCGCGGTCATGGTCATCGACGGCGCCAAGGGCGTCGAGGCCCAGACCAAGAAGCTCTTTAAGGTCTGTACGCTGCGCCACATTCCCATCTTCACCTTTGTGAACAAGCTCGACCACGAGGCTCGCGATCCGTTTGAGCTCATGGAAGAGATCGAGAACGTCCTGGGTATCAATACGTATCCCATGAACTGGCCGATCGGCAGCGGCCGCAACTTCCGCGGTGTGTTCGATCGTCAGACCCGTCGCGTCATTGCCTTTGAGGGCGACGGTCACGCCAACGCCACCAAGAAGGTCGCCGAGGTCGAGGCCGAGCTGGGCGATCCTTCCATGGACGAGCTTATCGGCGAGGAGAACCATAAGAACCTGATGGACGACATCGAGCTGCTCGATGGTGCCGGCGACGAGCTCGACTTGGACGCCGTGGCCTGCGGCAAGCTGAGCCCGGCGTTCTTTGGCTCGGCGCTTACCAACTTTGGCGTGGAGCCCTTCCTCAAGGAGTTCCTGCGTCTGGCCCCGACGCCGCGCGCCTATACCGATACGCTCACCAGCGAACCGGTCGATCCCTGCCGCGACGACTTTAGCGGCTTTGTGTTTAAGATCCAGGCCAACATGGACAAGAACCACCGCGACCGCATCGCCTTTGTGCGCATTTGCTCGGGCAAGTTCGAGCGCGGCATGGATGCCTTCCACGTGCAGGGCAACCGCAAGCTCAAGCTTGCCACGGGCACGTCGATGATGGCCGATGACCGCGCCATCGTGGACGAGGCGTACGCGGGCGATATCGTGGGCCTGTTCGATCCGGGCATCTTTAGCATCGGCGACACCGTGTGCTCTGGCAAGCGCCACGTGCAGTATCCGCAGATCCCGACGTTTGCCCCCGAGATGTTCGCTCGCATTACGCAGGTCGACACGCTCAAGCGCAAGCAGTTCGTCAAGGGCATGGAGGAGCTTGCCCAGGAGGGCGCCATCCAGATCTTCCGCGAGCTGGGTGCCGGCATGGAGAGCGTCATCGTGGGCGTGGTCGGCGTGCTGCAGTTTGAGGTGCTCGAGCGCCGCCTCAAGGCCGAGTACCGTGTTGAGGTTCGTCGCCAGCCGCTGCCCTATACGGACATCCGCTGGATCCAGAACGACCCCGATACCATCGATATCCCGGGCCTTTCGCTCACGCGCGACACGTTGCGCGTCGAGGACATGCGCGGCGGCAAGCTGCTGCTGTTCACGAGCCCGTGGAACGTGGATTGGGCAACCGACCACAACCCCGACCTTATCCTGTCGGAGTTTGGCAACGTAGCGTTTTAACGCATCGGCGCGGTGGCCCTGCGGGGCTGCCGCGCCGTTTGCTTGCCTGATGCCGTGTGAGCGGCTATCATACCACCGTCGTCTCAAGACCGGGGCGTCCGAGCAGTTCGGGTCCGATATCCTGCTCGTTAAACCTAAAACCAAAGGAGTACATAATGATCAAGAAGGTCATGGAGGACTACAAGGTCCTGTTGCGGAGCATTCCCGCGGCAACGGTTTCGCTGTTTTTCGTGAGTGTCATCATGATGAACCTGCTGGCCAACAAAGAGCTCATCAGCCTGCCGTATCTGGCACTCGATTGCGGCTTTGTGGTGAGCTGGGTTTCGTTTTTGTGCCAGGACATGATCTGCAAACGCTTTGGCGCCAAGGCATCCATCAAAATCTCTATCCTCGCGCTGCTGGTCAACCTGGCCGTGAGCCTGTGCTTTTGGGCATGCTCGCTCACGCCCGGTATGTGGGGCGCCTACTACGACACGGGCATGATCGAGGTTAACACTGCCCTTAACGCTACCATCGGTGGCACCTGGTACGTGGTGCTGGGCTCTTCGCTGGCAATGCTCGTCTCTGCCGTGGTTAACTCCACGCTCAACCAGTCGCTCGGCCGCATGCTCAAAAAGAATAATTTTGCGAGCTTCGCCTTCCGCTCCTATGTGTCCACGGGTGTTGGCCAGTTTATCGACAACCTGGTCTTTGCCATTGTGGTGAGCCACACGTTCTTTGGTTGGACCTGGGTGCAGGTCCTTATGTGCTCACTGACCGGCGCTGTCGCCGAGCTGCTGTGCGAGGTCTTCCTGAGCCCCGTGGGCTACAAGGTCGTGCGCGGCTGGGAGCGCGAGAATGTGGGTTCCGAGTACCTCGAGCGCCACGCAACCGCCTAAGGAGCAAGTATGCGGGTTTTGATCACGGGCGCTTCGGGCGGTATCGGAGCCGCGTGCGTGCAGCGCTTTTTGGACGAGGGCCACGAGGTCGTGGGCTTTGATCTGCTGCCGGCGGCGATCGAACACGAGCGCTACCGCCATCTGATCGTTGATGTACGCGAGCCGGACTCGTTTCCAGGCGACCTTGAACCCCAGGTAATCGTGAACGTTGCCGGTACGCAGGATTCGGTCGACGATATTGCTGCCAACCTGCGTGGCACCATCAACGTGACCGAGCACTACGCCTTTGTGGGGGAGGGGCTTGCCGCCAAGCCTGCGCCGGCTATCAAATCCGTGGTCAATGTGGGGTCGGCGAGCGGGCATACGGGATCGGAGTTTCCCGCCTATGCCGCCAGCAAGGGTGGCGTTATCGCCTACACCAAGAACCTTGCAAACCGTCTGGCGCCGCAGGCCATCGCCAACAGTGTGGACCCGGGTGGCGTTATCACGCCGCTCAACCGTTGTGTGATGGAAGACGAGCACCTGTGGAACCAGATTATGGAGCTCACACCGCTTAAGCGCTGGGCCACTGCCCAAGAGATCGCCGAGTGGATCTACTTTGTGGGCGTGACCAACCGGTTTATGA